>NZ_PNCW01000038.1:0-160126 GCF_005886985.1 Pseudoalteromonas sp. S3178
CCAACTGAACTACCACTCCATAATAAGAATATGTTTTACAACCATATGTTGTGTAAGTGTTGGCGGAGTGGACGGGACTCGAACCCGCGACCCCCGGCGTGACAGGCCGGTATTCTAACCAACTGAACTACCACTCCAGCATCTACTTACAAATTGTCGAAAATTGGCGGAGTGGACGGGACTCGAACCCGCGACCCCCGGCGTGACAGGCCGGTATTCTAACCAACTGAACTACCACTCCACATTTTCGTTGCTGTCTGAGTCTCCCCTGACAGCGGCGTGAATAATACGAACCAGCCCCTATTTCGTCAAGGGCTTTTTTGTTTTTTTATAGGTTTTTTAGTCATCTGACATCGAAAGGTTTAAAATTTCACCTGATTTGTCATTTTTTGAACCATTTTTGCCAACTTGATTTTTTTCTGTGTTGGTAACTTCACCATCAGCTGCTTTCTTTTTATTTAAAAAAGGCAGCTTAACTTTAAATTTGATTGGTTTTTTCTGAACAAATATACGAATTGCTAACCAACCGAGTAATAAAATAAGAATATTACAGCCTATTATTAAGCTAATAATTGTTGAAGTGGCCATTTTTTCATCTACAGGCTCACTCGCTTTCATTTGTTCAGGCGTAATAATCGTTGCCGGATCAATTTCAGGCACAGCAACTATAGGACGTTCTATTTCAAATTTATAGGTTGGTAGCGTCGCCATAAACTCACGGCCGTTTATATTTGTGCCAAAAACAGATAACTCAACACTGTATCGACCCCAATCATAATTTTTAACGTTAAGTTGGCGTGAGTCATTTGGAGCAGCTTCTATGGTAAACATTTGCTCTTCGTTATTAGGGTAATAAATTTTGCCCTGAATAATGACGGTTTCTGGCTTAACAACGCTTGTGTCAATCGTTATTGTAAGTTTATGCTCGTCAGTCTCTTGCTCTGCAAGGGTAACGTTTGTTGAAAAGGGAGGTTCGTGCACTTCTATTGTGTCTTGTACAATACGGCGCTGCAATAGAGGCGTTGCAACGTAAAGCTCAGGCGTCCATTCACCAGCAGGAAAGTCTAACGTAAACTCTCCGGTAAAAATGCCATCTTTAGCGCGTTCGTCAAATCCGCGCCCATCATCTTTAAATTCGGCGACTTCTTGTATCCCTGAACCAAAATTAGCAAAGTTTTCGTTATTGGTACTTACAAAATCTACATTAAGGCTTACTACATCCCTAAATAGCTCAGCGTCTATTGGCTCACCGTCGTTAAGAATTTTACCGGTAATTTTAATTGTCTCCCCTCTAAATAACATAGGAGGGAGTGGCTGCGCCTCTAAAGATACTTCACCAAGCACTACAATTCGGCTGTTTGGTAAAATACTGCCAATAACCTGCCATGGACCGGCCATAGGATTTTTTATTGTAACCAAATCGTAGGTTAACTCGTCAAACCAATCGAGGTCGGGATTTCTTACGGCTTCAGTTGCAAAGTATTTACTGCCATCTGGCCTAACTAAAATAACAGCCGGTGCGCCAGGCTTTCTAAAAAACAGCAGGGTTATTTCTTCAATTTTACTATCTATACGAAAACGATTTTCTAATAAGGGAATTTCATTTTGATGCCCGTCACGTTTGAGCACTTCTACTTGCTTAACGCCATAAGCACTGCCAGTAAACAAACTGGCGGCGCATAACGCACTAACAAAATACATCGTTTTCATTGGGTAGCCTTATTCAGCGCGCCATAAACATTGGCCGCCTTCTTTATTGACAAGATCGAGTCGTGCTTCGTGTGCGCTTTGCTCAGCGTCGTTTGCACGTAAAACAACTAAAGGTGCCCTATTTGGGTTTAAACGTCTTATGCCGCCTTTTTGTTGCTCGCTGCCATCATCTTTATTTTGATTTAAGTTTAGCTTTGTTTGCCCACCTGTCATGGCAAGGTAAACATCCGCTAAAATTTCAGAATCCAGTAAAGCGCCGTGCAATGTACGTTTTGCGTTATCTATATCGTAGCGACGGCACAAAGCATCAAGATTATTCTTTTGACCAGGATGCAAGTCACGCGCCATTTTAAGGGTGTCGAGAACTTGGCAGTAATCGTGGGTATTAGGGTAACCCTGATTAAGCAGCGCAAATTCGTTATCCATATGACCCACATCGAACGGTGCGTTATGAATAACGAGCTCAGCCCCTTTTATATAGTCAAAAAACTCTTGCGCTATGTCACGGTAAAGGGGTTTATCACGTAAAAATTCGTTGGTAATACCATGAACATCTATCGCTTCTTCTTCAATACTACGTTGTGGATTTATATAAACGTGAAAATTGTTGCCGGTTAAGCGCCTGTTTACTAACTCTACACAACCAATTTCTATAATGCGGTGACCCTGTTTAGGGTCGATGCCGGTGGTTTCTGTATCTAAAACTATTTGTCTACGTGCCATATCGAATTTAGCCTGACTCTGGTATCTTTCTATAATCACTTTATTGTACATAATATCAAGGTAAAACAGTGCAAAAAACCGTAGAGATTTATACCGATGGCTCATGTTTAGGTAATCCGGGCCCTGGTGGTTATGGTATTTTTATGATTTATAACGGTCACGAAAAAAAATTAAGCCAAGGTTATAAATTAACAACTAATAACCGCATGGAAATGCTCGCAGCGATTGTAGCCTTAGAATCACTTACGCGTGAATGCGAGGTAAATCTCACAACCGATAGCCAATATGTTAAGCAAGGCATTGAATCGTGGATAGCTAATTGGAAAAAGCGCGGTTGGTTAACCTCTGCAAAAAAACCGGTTAAAAACGTAGATTTATGGAAACGTCTAGATAAAGCCTGTAGCGAACACAATGTTACATGGAAGTGGGTTAAAGGGCATAGTGGCCATAAGTACAACGAAATAGTTGACGATTTAGCTCGCGATGCCGCAGGCAGTAAAGATTTACTTGAAGATGTGGGTTATCAGCCTTAATTGTTATTTTTTTCATCGCAGCGCTTAAAGTGCTGCTTTGAGGTTTGCCTGAGCCCTGCCCCTTTTACTGGCGCAAACTGCGGCCTTGCATGCCACTTAGGCTTTATAGGTGTAAGCGGTGCTACTCGTTTTCTTGCCACCAGCATATACACACTCCCCATAGGTTTTAAATATTGTTTAGCAAAACTGCGCCAAAATTCAAAACGCGACAACCTGTTACCTCTCGCTAGCGATGAGTAAATAAATCGCTCATCACTCACTATTTCAAATCCTAATAAGTTAAGCCAATCTTTAACACGGGCAGGTGTAAAAAAGCGCCCTGTCCATGGAAGTTTTTGACCACTAAACGGCAGCATTTGAGCAAGCCCACATAAGCTAAATGGGTTAAAACCGGTAATAACAATATAACCACCAGGTATTAGCGTGCGGTGTGCCTCGCGTAAAATATGGTGCGGATCTGAATGGTACTCTAAGCAGTGGCTTAAAATACACGCATCAACACTGTGCTCGTAAAAAGGTAATTCGTCGATATCGGCCACAACACCTGTATAGGGGCCAGGCTCTGCAACGCAAACTTGGTGCTTAATGGTGCTAACACTTGTGTTAATTTCACCACTTAAATTACCTAGTTTTAGCATGTGATAGCCAAACATACGCGGTAACCATTGATCCATTTTGCGTTCTATGTCAGATCGTAAATAGTCACCATGAGGGAACTGCTGCCATGACAGCGGTTTAGGTCCTTCTTGAAAACTAAGGGCTGGTTTCATTTTATGAGCTCGTTATACTATGTGTTAACTGTCACTTTATAGAGCAATGTAACATGGTGCAAGTCAAAGCAATTAAAGCCTTTTCTGATAATTATATTTGGTGTTTAACCACTCATAATAGTAACCAAGCATGGGTAGTAGACCCAGGTGACGCAAGGCCTGTAATTACGCATTTAGCTGAACATAACTTATCATTAGCTGGCATTTTGATAACCCATCATCATAGCGACCACACCGGTGGCGTAGCTGATCTAGTTAAGCAATTTGCAAATATCCCTGTTTACGGCCCCGCCAATAGTCCTTTTGATGGTATTACTCATACTCTAATTGATGGCGATAATATTGAAGTACTAAATGTGCCATTTAATATTGTAGCCACACCTGGGCATACGCTTGATCATATTTGTTATACCCACGACGAACTCGCTTTTACTGGCGATACTTTATTTAGCGGTGGCTGTGGTAGATTATTTGAAGGGACAAGCGAGCAAATGTGGAATTCGTTCAATAAACTGCGTGAATTACCAAAAAGCTGTATGGTGTATTGCACTCATGAATATACTCAGGCTAACTTAGCGTTTGCAAAAGCAGTAGAGCCACGTAACCCTGAGCTACTCGAGTACAGCAAAAAAGTAGATGAACTTCGTAGTAAAGATGAAATAACGTTACCAAGCACTATTGACCAAGAGCTTAAAATAAACCCGTTTATGCGCAGTGACTTACCCACTATTACTGAATTATTACCAAAAGAATTCCTTTTGGTTACAAAAAACAATGAACCTTGGGAAAACTTTGCTAGTCTGAGAAAGTTCAAAGACAATTTTTAACGCATAATCTAATAGCTAGCTATATTTTATATTAAAATCATGCCTTTATTATTAGGGCATGATTTTCTCTTCGCGTTTAAAGTGGTCACTAAGTGGCAATGTTGACTCATAACGGGTAGTATTCGCCGAGTTTTTTACCCGATGTATTGGTATTTATGAATAAATCTCCTCTTTTAATTGCCTTGGCGCTTGCGCTAAGTGGTTGTCAAACGGTTACAACCTTAGATTCTGACTCTCAAGTCGCTACTCAAGCAAACCAAAAGCTTGAAGGCGCAAGCCCTAACGATATCAACAATGCATTGATGGTAAACGCACAATATCAACAAGTTAATAGTGAAGACGAAGAAGCTCCCGTTTTTGATGACGTGTGGGAACGTATTCGTTACCAGCTTTCTATTGACGTACCACAAAACCGCCCTGTTGTTACCGAGCGAAATTACTACGCTCGCCATCAAGCTTATTTAGATCGCATTTCTAAACGTGCAGAGCCTTACCTTCACTTTATTGTTGAAGAAGTAGAAAAACGCGAAATGCCAATAGAAATTGCATTACTCCCTATTGTTGAAAGTGCTTTTGACCCATTTGGTTACTCTAATAGAAGCGCTTCAGGTATTTGGCAGTTTATGCCAGCAACAGGTGAGCGTTTTGATTTGAAGCAAAACTGGTGGTATGACGGTCGTCGCGATATTGTTCAATCGACACGTGCTGCACTTGATTACTTATCGTATTTGCATAAAACCCTTGAAGGCGATTGGTTAAACGCTATTGCGGCGTATAACTCGGGCGAAGGGCGTTTGATGCGCGCGATTAAAAAGAATCGTAAAAAACATTTACCAACCGATTTTTGGTCTTTAGATTTACCTAGCGAAACCACAGCGTATGTACCAAAGCTATTAGCACTTGCCGATTTATTAAAGCGTGCTGACGACTTTAACGTTAAGTGGCAACCGGTGATCAATGCACAAGTAGTCGAAGTGGTTGATGTAGGCTCACAGATTGATTTAGCGCTTGCTGCTGATATGGCTGATATGACGCTTACTGAGCTTTACAGGTTAAACCCTGGCTTTAACCGCTGGGCTACTGATCCTAACGGGCCGCACTTTTTATTATTACCTACCGATAAAGCAGAGCAGTTTAGCCAAAAACTTGCACTTACTGATGTAAAAGATCGCTTACGCTGGCAACAATACACTGTCGCTCGTGGCGATAGCCTTTCTGTTATTGCTAAAAAGTTTACCACCAGTAGCAGTGCAATTCGCTCGCTTAACAAATTAAAATCAAACACTATTCGCGTAGGCCAAGAACTGTTAGTACCGCTTACCGATGGTGCAATTAATAGCGAACATTTACCTAAACAAATGCGTTTAGCAGCAAATAAAGCAACTCGTACTAAGTTATCGCACACGGTTAAAAGTGGCGATACACTTTGGGATATAAGCCGCGAGTATGATGTAACAATGGACGAACTTGCGTCGTGGAATAAACTGAAGAAAAACTCAGTACTGCGATTAAATCAAAAGCTAACTGTCTATAAATCAGCAAGTAAACCACAAGCAACCGCAAGTACTAATCGTACCATTACCTACAAAGTACGCCGTGGTGACTCGCTTGCGCGTATTGCTTCTAAGTTTAATTTAACGGTTAACGAGATTATTAAGTGGAATAACTTAGCCGGCCAAAAGTATTTACAACCTGGCCAAAAGTTAAAGCTTAAAGTAGACGTAAGAAGTAGCTAATTTATAGAGCTATAAAAGTAAAAAGGAGCGCATGCGCTCCTTTTTTAATACTTTAAATTTAATAAATTTGGCCTATTGCACGTAAATTCAACGCTAAAAATAGCTGTTAAAGATAAATTTACTATTCAAAGTTCAGGATTAAATTAAGCAGGTAGCTTTTCAAGCCATGCTTTTAACCAAGGCTCTGTAACGGGCCATGGCTCAAAATCTTCACAGGCATCTATTTCTAGGCGATTACCAACTGGCTTTGCTTGTAAGTCGCGTAATAGCTCATCAAAGCTGCGACCAGCACCACAAAAGGTGTCACCATAGCATCTATCACCCATAGCAATGACCCCAAAAGGTTTATCGGTGAGCATAGGAAACGTGCTATTCATAGCAAAGTACAGCCCCGCTAAATTGCTTGGTATATCGCCTTGGCCTGTGGTTGAAGTAACAACTAAAATATGTGAAGCATTTTTAATATCATCAAGAGATGCCTCATTAATAACGCTTGCAGTATGGCCTGCTTGCTCAATAGTATTGGCCACTTCATCGCTCAAACGCTCTGCGCCGCCATTAACACTGCCTACAAAAATACTAATATGTGACATTAATAATCCTTTTCTTGATCTGGCCAACCTAGTTGCTGACATATTTTAAGCATGTCTTCACCTAGTGGCGCTTTTATTGTGATGGGTTTATGCGTGTAAGGGTGCACAAAACTAAGCTCTGTTGCAAATAACATTAAACGCCTATGTGCAAAGTGCTCCCTAAAAAACTGATTATGCTGATTATCACCGTGATTTACATCACCTATAATCGGTAACGATAAATGCTTTAAGTGTCTGCGAATTTGATGCTTACGCCCCGTTTTAGGAAAGCACTCAACTAACGAGTAGCGCACTGTTGGGTATTTACCGATAGGAATAGGCAATGCAGCTTGGTGCAAACAATTAAACTGAGTTTGCGCCTCTTGTGGCGCTTTATCTTGATCTGCAAACTTGTCAGCTATTTTATCCAGCTCTTCTTTTAGCGGTTTGTCTAAAAAAACTGATTCAGGGGCAAACCCGCGCACTAGCGCTAAATATCGCTTAGCGATAGTACCTTCAATGAATAACTGATTCATATCGCGCGCGGCTTCAGAGCTTAAAGCAAATAGCAGCACACCCGACGTAGGTCTATCTAGTCTATGTACTGGAAACACATGCTGCCCTAACTGATCACGTAACATTTGCATGGCAAACTGAGTTTCGTGCTTATCTAAAAAAGAGCGGTGCACTAGTAAACCCGAGGGTTTATTTATGGCTACGTAGTTCTCATCTTGATACAAAATAGCCAATTCGCCGTATTCAATAGGCTCTGGGCGCTCACTCATTGGGCTCTCCTAAAAAGGCATCAAGCTGAATTAGTAATTCAATAATCTCGTTACTACCGTTTTTATTAGTAAGGGTCATTTGTGCCATAGGCGCAATTGCAAAATTACGAGGCAATGGTTGCTGATGAGTCACTAAATGCTGAACTTTTTCTATAAATACAAATTGTAACCATTGTTCAAACGCCATCGTGTCGTGACAAAATGGTACACTGGAATTTAATGCCTCAGGGGCTACTGGCTGAGCTTGCCAAAGTTGATGCTTTTTTAAAAGAGCTGTTAGCTGATTTAAATAAGCTTGGGTTTGCTGGTACATAACCACCCTCTTTCATATATGTAATGCAATTATACCCTGTTCCCACACAGCCCGCTATGGCGTATAATTAGGGCAATTTAGCAGTAAAAACAGTTGAGAATACAATGAGCGAACACATAGCCACATTAGGCCAACTTTTAGACGGTGCAGGTACTCAGTGGCGTGCTTTTGATATTGGCAGACATATAACTAAGCTTGATAAAAAACAGTTTTTAGCCATTGAACAAGCTCAAACCCCGTACCCTTACCCTCTTGGGGGTCATGCATGGCTTGCTATTCAATTTTGGGATAGTAAAGCAAGCAAAGAACCATACGTGTGGTTTTTAAAGTTTCCACTTGATGAACAAAGCAAACTGGTAAGTGCAAGCCGCGATCATTTTGCTAATATGGTTATTGAGGCCTTAGGCACTGAAATTACAGGTGAACAGGCTGATGGTAAACTTGATAACAACCCTTATGTTTTTACACCTAATGCAAATAAGTTAGCTGCGTTTAACGCACAACTTAAAGTGTTATTAAAACAACCGGCTTCTCAATATTACGAACACGCACAATTATACTTTAGCGGCAAAATTGGGTTTGATAACTGGCAAAGTGTTGCACTTCAAGGTATTGCAGATTTTGCACTACGCCTAGATAACGAAGCAAATTTAAGCAACTTACAAAACGCGTGGGCGCATTTACCGCTTGAAGTATTACAACCACTTAGCGCAATGCTTGAACATGTTGAAATACCCACATCTTTGAGTGAGCTTTTATTAGCATATGGTCAAGCTGCAATTGAAAATAACGATACCATAGCTTTAACCGCTGCACTGCGCTCATTGTCTAAAGGGCAAGCGCAAGGGCTAAGCACACAACTGGTTGATGCAGCATTAAGCTCATCACTTGGTAATGATTCGGACGTACTTTTAACCATTGCAGGGCGCTGTTTTGTGCAGTTAGAAGATCCAGAGCGGTTACACATATTTATGGATAATTGTGCACAACATCAAGAAATAGCGGAGCTGTTCCCTAGTGTGTTTGCCGATTTAGTTGCAATACCCACTATTCGCCCTCATTTATTAGGTTTATTACGAAAAGAAAATCGTAGCGAAACCCTCGCACGAGCAATTGGAAGGTTATTCTCTTAATGGCAAGCTTATGGACGTTCATACTTATTGGTAGTGTAATTTATTTATTTTGGCTTAACCGAAAAGTTGCTGAAGCAGCGAACGTTCATGCAAAGCGCCAAAGCGATCAATTGCAAGTACAGCTAATGAGTGTTGCATGCACTAAGCGCCGTTTTGGTTTTTTAAAAAACGGTAAGCCAGGTATTAAAAGTGAATTTATATTTGAATTTTCAAGCGATGGTGAGAATGCTTATCAAGGTGTGCTTATAATGGAAAATGAGTTTTTGAAAAGTGTGGTTGTTCCGCCGCATAAAATATAAAAGTATTTTAAGCGCTTTTTTAATGCTTAAAACTAAATTTAATACAAAAAACTAAGGCGTAACTAAAGTTACGCCCCAATTGGACTGCATCCTGCTAGATATCCTTTATCTATAAATCCGTATTATCATCCCCTGAACGAGCAAACAACCTTGTTTACCCTCCCATTGCATCCTGCAATATCCTTAACCTTCCTGGTCAACCTGCGCAATCTAACGCGTGGCTACATACCGTAGCATCATCCGTGGTAATCCTTTTAAGTAGCTCCTGCCACTTTAATGCATCCTGCATTTTCCTCTTGCCGCCTTGGCCATCCTACGTAAACTAACGTTCCTGCTACTTCCTGTAGCGTCATCCGTGAATATCCTAAAGTAGCTCCTAGCTACTAAGTGCCTCTTGCACTTCCTAATTCATCCTTGTATCCGTTTTAACTTGTCCTTTGTGCTTCCTGCTAGCGCCTGCTATGTTGCCTATTCCGTATCCTTGGCAGTAGCTTAATCGTTAAGCTATGTCGTCTTGACAAAGTAAAGTTTAAAGCAAAAGTGGCTTGGTAATAGCACTTAACAAAAAATAAATGAGTGTAATAAATATGCAAAAACAAAATAAGCTAGATATATTAACAACTTAAATAAAAAAAGGCCTGTTAGCACAGGCCTTTATCTATTAACGCTCACGTCAATGTAGGATATATCTCACAGCTTAATGTCCGTTTTGGCGTATTTACTCACACATGAATAGCTAAAAATTCAATTAATCTTACAAACTATTCAGCTAAACCCTTATTTAAACAGCAAGTCACCTTCAATTTTATTAAAGGTAAGTTGTTTTAGTGCTTTAAATCCCTCGGTTTTAAAAAACTCGGAGTGCTCTTTACGTGTAACAAAAACAGCCATGCCTGTTGCATTTAAATTTGACTTTACTAAGTCATCTAACCCTCTTAATAAATATCGACCGAGCCCTTGGCCATGAAAGTGTGGATCTACAGCTATAAATGCTAAAAAGTAATAATTACCCTGCTCTTTTAATGCATCTCGTATAGTCTTTTCTTTTTCTATTAATTGGTTAGTTTGCAAAAAACCGGCACTGAGCATAAGTTTTAAACGCCAATGCCAATAGCGCTGGGCTTGCAGTTGACTATTAGACTCAAATACACACGCTACCGCTTTTAACTTTTCATTACGGTATAAGCCTATCAAAGGCTGTTTTTCTTGCCAAAAAGTACTGAGCTCTTCTCTAATAAGAGAACGAAGTTTTTTCTCATAAGCGGATTTGTTATTTTCAATATAGTTAAGCAACGTTTGCAACATAGGATCGTCATGATAAGCCTGATAAATAAGACTCGCAGCAATGCTTATATCTTCTGCGGCTAAATACTGCACGCTAAAAGTGTCTGTTTGTGTGTCTACAGTCATCGTGTTTCCTCTTATTATTGATTTTAAATACGCCGAGCAATAAAACTCATTAAACTAAGGTTAACTATATACCTAAAGTAAAAAAAGCGTCAATTCAGCCAGAGTTTAGCTAGCCAAGCCTATAATTGTGTTCTAACTTTGGATAAATTTAATATCGATTACATTAAATTTGCTAACGACTTAACTTAGTCAACCCCGACTCTAGCTGAGCACTATGCATATTTAATAAAATTGTTATCATTACATGGAGCTATATTATGGATACAACAAAGCACGACATAAACACCCTATTTGCACAGCTTGGTTTACCCAACTCTGAAAAACAAATAGATGAATTTATTGCCAACCATGAGCTCGAGGACACTACATTACTGCAAAACGCCCCATTTTGGGATGAAGCACAGCAACACTTTTTGGCTGAGTCACTTGAAGAAGATGGCGCGTGGAGTGAAGTAATTGATGAGCTAGATGTAAGAATTAGACAAAGTAACTAATCGTATTTGGCACATTAATTAATGTGCCCTCCCCTATTTATTGCTAACATAGCACCCGCGCAGCTTTACTAGCTGCGCATTTATTTATTAAAGAGTTATAACCCAATGAATTCAGTTGTATTTGATGCAATTAAAGTCCTTCTTGAAGAAGGCAAAACTCCCACTGTTGCGCTCACAAAAGGCCGCTTAGCTCAATCAGTGCCAATGCCAATGATAATTGCTGCAGTAAGCCAATATAAAAATAACCCTGAATCTATTCATAACTTAATGAAAAACCCACAGCAAACCAGCGATAACGAACCTAAAACTAGTCAACTAGATAGAATTGAGCAAAAGCTTGATAGGTTACTCGCTATGCTAGAGCAAAAATAATTTGAGACTATAAATGTTCGTTGTTGATTTAACATTTGATTGCTACCAAGACACCACCCTAGAACAAGCCGAACAAGCAATAAACCGCTTAGTAAATGCCCTGCGTTTTAATGGCCAAATAATGGGGGAAGAATTTCCAACCGTGTTAAAAGACGGTTACTTCATCACCCGTGTTATGTGCCCTACAGAGGATGCTATGCATCCTCTAAATAACAGTCCGTTTGTAAAACACAGTATTGAGCTACTTAATAGTGCAGGTTTGCTTGCCCCAAAAGTTAAAATTATCGGCCAGGATATTCATTCAAATGGGGCTGATTGCTGTAAAGAACCATCAAGCTATATTTTGTACACAACTTACGTGCATACCTGTAGCCCGCTTTATTGTGGTGATGACTTTTTACCCGTGCCGCTATTTAATATACCCGCTATAGCCAATGGCGATTATAAAACGCTAATTAAATGGCAAGAAGATTGGCAAGCATGCGATCAAATACAAATTAACGGTGCAACACGCTGTGAGTTTCCTGCTCTTGAGGAAATATCGAGTACACAAAGTGATTTATACCGCCGCGGAAAAGACATAACTAAACGCATTAGTTTTTTAACTAAAAAGCCAGTTTACTATTATTTATACCGTGTTGGCGGCGTTGATAAAGCCTCTGAACTTGAACGTAAATGCCCAAGCTGTAATAGTGATTGGAAACTAGATGAGCCTTGGTTTGGGCTATTTGATTTTAGATGTGAGCCGTGCGGTTTAGTCTCTAATGTGTCGTGGGATTTTCAGTAGCCACTACTAATGCGTTTTTAAAGTCAGCTTAGTGATTACGCTAAGCTGATTTATTAATTATAATTTAAATCTCAAGCGCTTTTAAAAACGACTCTATATTTGGTGCAAGTACATGATGCGTTTTTTTGCCGACATGCTCTAAACAAACTTCCCCTGTATGAATTAAAACACTTACCAATAAATCGTCTTGATCTGTTAAGCCAATAAACACTGTTTCGGGTTGTTTTAGCTTTCGCTTCATTAACACGTGACCTGTTATGTTTTGTTGTAGCATGTCGAAATCATCACTATTCCAAGCTTGTAATAGCTCAACCTGATGGCCGTCAATTACAGCTAAAATACTTCCACCGTACATGTGACCATAAAGCTCACTCAGCGCTTTTGGAAATTCAAGCTCCAATGCCTTAGCTAAATCGTTTAATGAGCCTGCTGGCTGCTGGCGTACGCCTTGCCATTGAATATTACCTTGCTCATCAACCTCTCCAAGCTCACACGGGCTTGGCCATTGCTCATCATGCGCTATAAGTGGATACTTAGCGGTGTTTTTAAGGGTATTTTCGCTAAATTGATGGTGAAGTTGTTCTAAAAGCAATGCTACAGACATACTGTGAAACTCAATTAAATTAGATATAATGTTCTCATTGTAACTATTTAAGAGCAAACATGACAGATTACAGCAATTCTCCAGACCTTAAAGGCAGTGTATTAGGGCAATCTACTGAGTATGTAGATGTATATACGCCAAGCTTGCTTTTCCCTATTGCGCGCAAGCTAAATCGTGATGCTTTAAATATTGATGAAGCCGAGCTGCCATTTAAAGGCCAAGACATTTGGACAGGTTACGAACTTTCGTGGTTAAACGCCAAAGGTAAACCGCAAGTAGCAGTGGCTTTATTTACCTTTGAATGTCAAAGCAGCCATATTATTGAATCTAAATCATTCAAGCTTTATTTAAATAGCTTTAATCAAACTCGCTTTGAAAGTAATGAGGTGGTTAAGCAGCATTTAATTGATGATTTATCGTATGCTGTTAATAGCCCTGTAAAAGTAACTTTATATAATGCAGATGACTACAACTGCCTACCTTGCACTGCGCTTCCTGGTGAATGTATTGATGATTTAGATATTGAGATAGATAACTATGATATTGATGCCTATTCACTAAAAGCACAAAGCGATGAAGTAGTTAGCGAAACGCTTAACAGCCACTTACTTAAATCAAACTGTTTAATTACGTCTCAGCCTGATTGGGCGAGCATTATTATTAGATACACGGGCGAGAAAATATGTCGTGAATCACTGCTGCGTTATTTAATATCGTTTAGAACGCATAATGAGTTTCATGAGCAATGTGTAGAGCGCATTTATAGCGACTTAACCACACAACTAAACATTAAAGAGCTTGAAGTGTATGCACGTTACACTCGCAGAGGTGGACTAGATATTAACCCGTACCGCTCAACGCACTATAATGATACACCGTTTGCCGTTAAGATTAATCGTCAGTAATACCAATCCGCAATAATACTTAATCATTTTCAGGGGTTAAACGTGTCGCTATCTGCGTTAAAAAATTCTCATTTAGAACAACTAAATAGCGAATTTTTTGCCTTGCTATCAACACGTTTATCCGTCCTCAAAATAGATCACTTAATTATGCGGATTGGTATAAATCTTGAGTTTATATTAAAAAAGGAGCTTAGGCTCCTTTTTTAATATTGGTTTTTCGCTAATCGATACGCTTTGTCGGTATAGGCATCGCGCATACATCCACATAATTGTAAGACTGCACAAACCATGGTTCAGTACGGTTTTTACGAGCATCAATGAGTTGCTTGAACGATACAGAATCTGTTTTCATTACTTTAAATACACTTTTATCGTTTTTAACATCAGCCAATACTTGCACATTTGTTATAGGGTTAAATGCAACACCATCGGTTGGTGTGCGCTGCAAGCGGTTAAAATGCTCCATACCTTCAAGTACTCGGCCAAACACTGTAATGTTTTTATCAAGGTAGCGCGGCCCTTGTCCTATGGTTACAAAAAACTCCGTACTCGCACTATTTATATCGTTATCGCGCGCCATGGCAAACACGCCACTACAATGCACTTGCCATGTTTGCGTATGTGTTTGATTTTGCGCTACTGCAAAACCATTTAAAAAACCCGTAACAGGCGCGTAGCCATCGCCTTTTAGTTCAGTAATTTTAAGTGGCTGAGTAGTTTCTAAGTAAAACTCTGCAGGTACCGTTTTATTCGCTGTTTGTATTTTTTTATTACCTGAACTGTCGCCGCCCTGCGCTACAAAACCTTCAACAAAACGATAAACACTGGTGTCTTTATAAAAACCCTCTCGTGCTAGCTCTTTTATATGTGCGGTATGTTTAGGTGCAAGTTCAGGATTGAGCTCAATATAAGCTGAGCCCGTGGGCAGCGTTATTTTTAAAATATTTTGTGTACTTACAGTTTGCCATTCATGTGCCTTAGCATTTTTTATTACATCACTTGCACTAACGGCTATTGCTGCAGTTTGAGTGGTTTGGGAGTGCTGAGCACATCCAGTTAATGCTGTCATTAACACAGTTAAATATAATGCTTTCATATAATCCTTATAATACAAAGTTTAGGCTTAATCCCAGTCAAACTTATATAGCACATCTACATTTTGGTATAACCCACTGGTTATTTCTATATATAACTGCGAGAGTAATTGATACCGTACAGCCACTTCGCTTAATGAATCAAATACACCTACGCTATATTTTACTTGCAAGCTTGGAGCTACATAGCCTGATATTTCTACTTTTGTGCTATCACCGCTACCTGACGAACTTAAGCTAACATCGGAAAGACCAAACGTTTCACCTACTTTTGATACCACGCCTTCACTTCGGCTAACCCCTTGAGAAAGCAGTAATTGGGTGAGCATTGCATCACTAGAGGAACTCTCCCCGTCACCTAAAGGTTGACCATTTAGTAAATACGCTAATGCTTGCGCTTGATCCATTGCAGGCTCAGAAAACACTTTAAGCGTTGGTTGTTCAACATTGCCTGTTAGTGTCACCCCAGCAATTACGTCATTTGCGGTGTTATCAGGGTTACGAATTGCTTTAATATTTAAGTACGGTTGCTCAATTGAGCCACTAAAACCCACTTGTCCAGTACTTATTATTAAATCTTGGCCAAACGCTAAATAAGTTCCGTCAATCAAATTAAGTTCGCCGGTGGCAATAATCGGCGCACCTTGGCTCATTTTAATCGCTAAATCCCCAGCCACTTTAGACTCTAATCCGAACGACTCTACCTTTACGTCATTTTTAACAATCACTTTTAAGTCTATGTCGTAATCAAACGGTACTTTTTCAGTTGCTTCTGTTTGTTGATCAACAATAATTTCGTCGTCACTTACTTGTACAGCCCCTTCGGGGAGCTCTTCAATCATTATACGGCCATAAGGTACAACCACTTCACCCGCTAATTTAAGCGCATTATTGGCTAAACCTATTTTTAAATCTGGCGATATTTTAAATGTAACGCCTTGTTGTGCGCGTACAAAAAACTGCTCGCCCGCTACATTTACATTTACTTTAGGTTGCTCACCTTGCCAATCAACATCACCTGTTAGCTTTATTTTGCCACCTTGATTGTCGTTTAAATTGCCCTCTATTGTGGCAGTCGTTTTATCAAACAATATATTTATATTAGATTTTTGTAGCGCAATAGGAAGCTGTTCACCCTCAAGGTTTATATCATTTACGTTAAGCTCACCATTTAATAGTGGGTCTTTTAGCGTACCCGCAAGTGCTACCTTACCGCTAATATCACCTTTTAATTGCTCGAGTGTTTCAAGAAATGGTTGTAAGTCTGAAAGTAATATTTTATCAATATTAATAGTGCCATTAAGCGCCTGCGTATTTTGTATGTCATCAATATTAATTTGTGTATTAATTTTGCCTAATACGCTTGATTCTAAATTAGCCTCGAGCTGACCTTTTTGAGAGTCTGAAAAAGCACTAATACTGAGTGTTTCTACGGGTAATTTAAAGCGGTCTTCTTCTGAGGTTAATACAGCCGTTAAATCTGTAGAATTTATATTGGCACGTAGTGTTTTAAGTGCGCCTGCATGCCAATTAAGGGCAACGTCACCCGTTATATCACCGCGTGTGCGAATGTTATCTGGCAAAAAGTGTTTAAGCTCTTCAAGGGTTAAATTATTTAACTTAGCATTTAACTGACCTAGCTCTTTAGTTTGGGCAAGCGTGTCTATACAAAGCTCGCTTTGCTGAGAAGCCCAACAGTGCGCACTCACATCAAAATTACCGTTTTGCGAGTTAAACATAATAGCAATATTTTTAGTGTTGCTAAAGCTGAGCTTTTTGTCGCTGAGCGTTACATTACTAAGCTCACCGTTCCAGGTAGTGTTATTAATTTTGCCATTCACTTCAAGCTCTACACTGCCCTGCTCGGCATCTACTGATGCTGTAAGTTGGTGATCTGTTTTATCGCCGCTAATATCAATTTTAACACTATTAATTTGCTGATCAGCCACAAGCGCCGAACCTACACTTAACGATACGTCAGTTTGCCAATCAGCTGCTGTATCTAACTGCCCTTTTACCGTAAGTTTATTTATATTGATTTCATTAAAAATGAAGCTATCAAGTATTAACGCTAAATCGACAGAAGGTGTTAACCTCTCGCCTCTTACTTTTAAATTGGCGTTGCCGTTGGCAATAAATGGCATGTTTGCCTCTTCATTACTTTGAAGTGTTATTTTACCATCAACTTTCCAGCTATCATCAACTTGCCCACTGAGTACTAATTTATTAGTGCCGCTACTTAAATAAAGGCTATCGATATTGGCTTTTAATGCATCATCTAGCTGAAAGTTTGACGCAAACTCAAGGGGTACCTCGTTTAGTAATCCGCTTAACTTAGTATCATCCATTTTTAATTGCCACGAGCCTTCTGCAGCATTAAATGAACCTTTAAATTGCCCTGAAATATCGCTAGTTGCAGCATCTGTAAAATACTGCGCTTTTAGGTTTGAAAGCGAGCCGTTAAAACTCGCTTTAATACCCTTTTGCCAATCAACATTAGCTTTTATAATCGCGCTACTTTCGTTAGCTTTTATACTTAATGTTTTAAGCGAAGCTTGAGTTAAACCACCTGTTAGCTGAGTATTAAGATTAACAGCCGGATAAGCACCTAATTGGCTGTTTGCCTGCAAATTGAGTTGGTAGTCATCGGCATTACCATTTGCGTTAAGGCTTACATTTTTAACTTTAAGTTCGTTACTTTGTGCATCAATAAGCCATTGGCTAATTTTGCCGCTTAGTTCAAATGGGTAATTTTTTTGCTTTAAATTAGCGTTCGCGGTTAACGTGAGCGGATATTGCCCACTCGTTTGTAAGTTTAAATTTAAGTCAGCTAAATCACCATTTAGCTGTAAGTTTGCTTGATGTAAATCACTTTGCAAAGTTACTTGGCCTTTTACAGGCAAGTTACCTGCAAGCTCTGCATCTAATTGGGTATTAAGCTGCCACTGATCATATGTCGCTGAAAGCGACTGCAAATTAATAACTGCGTTTTCTACACTTAATAGCAGCGAGATATTTTCGATATTATACTGCGCCTCGCCCTGTTCAATTGTCACTTTTGCAATATCAAAAGCTTCAATGGCTAAATCAATTGGTGATGTAAATTCAATATCAGGAAGTGCTGGTAATTGTGTAAGTGCGGCTTTATTGCTTTGAGCTGTTTGTGCTTTGATAGGTTGTTCTTGCTCTTTTAAAGCAACAAGTATACTAGGGATATTTAAGCTTTTGACTGTGAGCTTTGAACCTTCAGCTTTAGCTGATAGTTTAAAATTATTAACACTCACATCGGCACTAGGATGGTTTAATATAAAATCATTAACCGCTATATTTTTTATTGAAATATTAAAGGGTGAGTTAATTTTTTCAAGGGGCTCAGAGGGTGTTTCCTCTTGTGCCTCAACTGTTTTTGGCAAGGTTAATTTTATAGATTTAGCGCTTAAATTATCAATACAGATACCATCACACTGCCACCAAAATAAATCTATTTTTAATTGCTGAGCATTAAAATCTAAACCGTTATTCTTAAAACGAACATTAAAAGCATCGTTATAAATAAAGCGACCATCTTTAATTTCAATATGTAGCCCATCGACTGCTTTATTTGCACTGTAGGCAATAAACTGATTACCCGGGGCGGTAAATAATAAACAAAAAACGATAATAAGCAGCGTGATTAATATAGCACTAACGGCGGCTGTTATTTTTTTAAATACTGACATTAAATTTCTGGCCCTATAGTAATACTCAAGCGTGTACTTTTACTTTCTTTTGTTAATCCCCAAGCATGGTCTATACGCACAGGGCCAACGGGTGTTAAATAACGAAAACCAAAACCAGCGCCTACTTCAAAGTCATCTGAGAAATCGTTTGTAGCCGTACCACCATCAACAAATAAAGCTGCGCGCCAATTTTGAGCAAATTGATAGTTGTACTCTATTGTACTGGTTAATAAGTATTTACCACCGATGAGATCGCCATCGTCATTTTCTGGCGAAATTGATTGGTACGCAAAGCCACGAACGCTTTGGTCACCACCGGCGTAAAAGCGCAGTGAGTAAGGTACGTTTTCTATATCATCAACGAGCATTGCACCTACATTTGCTTTTAAAAACACTAAATGCTTATCTAAATAAGTACGTAGCCATGCATGTTGCATTTGGACTCTTATCAAATTAGTACTTGAGAGAACATCATCTAGGCCAAATTCAGCTGAAATTAGCCACTGCTCTCCCCAATAAGGAGTCGTTCCGCCTTTTGATTTTTTGCGAGCGTAGCTAATACCAGGCATTAACATTTCGGTACTTTCTTCAGGCTCATCACCAATGCGATATGTTTCTTGGTCTCTGCGTAAAAAAGCTGTACGCACCCACTTATTTTCGGTTAACCATTGGCGCTGTAATTGACCCGTTAGTATTTCGCTGTAGGTGTCATTTGTGAGTTCATCTTCTAATTTATAACCTACAGAAAAACGCCATAAGTCATCATTAGGATCATCAACAGGGATGGTGTAAGCCATTGAAATATCTTGCTGCTTTTGCGCTACATTTAAATTTGTTTCGAGATAATGGCCGTCTTCAGTGATCCACGGTTTACTCCACTTGAAACGCACCTTTGGGCCTAAGTCGGTGCTAAAGCCACCACCAATCTCGTAACTATTTGCGGGTTTGGGCAGAACATCAACTTTGATAGGTACCTGGCTATTTTTTCGCACGGCAATATCGGCATAAACACGAACACTTGCAAAATAAGGAGTACTTGATAAACCAAGATTATAGTCGGCTATATATGTTGATTTATACGGCTGCCCTTGAGTAAATGGCGCTAAAGAACGTATGTATTTTTCAGCTGGGGTATTACTCGCAATTTCAATATTACCAAACTGATAGCGTACACCGGTATTAATCACAAACGTAATAACGGCACTATTTTTTTGCACCGACACTTCTAACTTTCTTGCAGGCCATTTAGCGTCAAAGTAGCCAAGCTCTAAAAGCATTGACTCTATTTTTTTATGTGCAGAGTCGTACCTACCGTGGTTTAAAACATCACCCTGCTTTAAGCTAGTATTTTCTATTAGTGCTTGCAGCTGTGTATCGTTTTTACCCTCACCGTTTAAGGTAATACTAATTGCCTCTATTCGAGTAGCAGGCCCACGCTCAACTTTAACAATTAACTCGCTATCGTCTTTGTCAAAGTCAACTTCAACGGTTGGGCTGTAATACCCAAGCGCTTTAATACTGTTTTGTACTTGTTTTTGTGCATAACGACGCAGAGTACGAGTTGGCTTTTCTCCAATTAATTGCTTAAGGTAAAGCGCTACATTATTTTCTAAATCGCCACTAATTCCTTTAATTTCGTAATCTTCAATGACTTTTTCTGCTGCATAGCTGTTTGCCGAGATTAAGACTCCCACAATACACATGCAACGTAAAAACTTAATAAACAAGTAAATATCCTTACTTTAAATATCTTATACATAACGACCAATTAAGCGCATATTAGCATAGCCATAATGAGCAACACATTAACTTAATGACAATCTAGCGCGTAAATTTAACTTTGAATAAGTATCAGCTTAATTAAAATTTGTACGCGTTAAGACAATATTTTGGTTACAATAGTGCCTACGAACACAAAATTAATTTTAAATGAGTTTTTAATGCAATTCCCTGATGATGATAACGGCCTACTTTTAGCCGAAATAGCCGCTGCCGGCGTTGATTTAAGCAAAATGCACCAAATCGATTTTTTCATTTTATTTGAGCAGCAAGCAGATGCAGAAAAGTTTGCCAAAGAAATAATCTCTGATGCATTAGTTCAAAACGCTGATGTTGTAAAATGCAAAGATACTGGCGTATGGGAAGTAATTACTCATGTCCAAATGGTGCCAGAGCACACATTGCTAGGACAAGCTGAGCAATACCTAGAAAGTATTGCTAACAGCTATAACGGTTACGGTGATGGTTGGGGATTAATGGACGAAGACGCCGCCTAATGTTTTACAATCAGTTAAGTTTAACGACTTAACTGATTTGCCTTTCTAAAGCTCCCCTTATAGTCAAATAGTTTATCAGCCACTTTCCAACCATATTTTTTACTTTTTCGTGCAATAACAAAGTCGGGAGGGACTAAGTCAAACTGCGCTTTAATAACTTGTTTTGCCGTTTTAAAGTCTATCGGTGTTTGTCCATGGCCCACGCGTTTACCAAACTGCTTATTAAAGATAAACTGCCCACCTTTACTGGCAAGGTTATATACCTCATCGCAACTTGCGCCATCTTCATCAAAATACGTTAATTTAATTAAATCGTCTTTAAGTTGTACCACTGATAAACCACTACACCTAAGTACCAGTGCATCTTTTAAATTTAATGCGTTACGCAGTTTATTATCAGGGTCTGCCATAACGGCACCGCAGTCATGGCATTTTCGTGCTGCAATATCGTTTTGTGCACCGCATTGCTCACACTCTTTAAATCTAAAGCGATAGTCGCATTGCTCTTTTCTACCTGAATCATCTTCTAGTAAGCCTTGGCAACGTCTACCAAAGTGCTCAGTTATTTTGCCTTCTGAGTCTGTTTTGCCCCAAAATATATTAGCAAATCCGCAACCAGGGCAAAGCACTTGGACAGGCTCGTTATCACTATCGCCTTTTTTATCGCCCACCTCAGGATGAAATAAATTAAAACCATTTCCGGCATAATCTATTACTAAGCAATCCGTTTTTGATTCAGATAACCTGAGCCCTCGCCCCACAATTTGCTGATATAAACTAACTGATTCTGTAGGCCTTAAAATAGCAATAAAATCGACATGAGGTGCATCAAACCCAGTCGTTAACACCGATATATTAACCAAGTATTTGAGCTGCTTTGCTTTGAACTGTTTTATAATTTTATCGCGTTCAGTATTTGGGGTATCACCTGTTATTAGTGCACTTTGTGCTGCAGGTAAATAGCTTAAAATCTCTTGGGCGTGCATTACCGTAGCCGCAAAAACCATAACACCTTCACGCTCTTCACTATATTTAATTACTTGCTTCAATATAGCTTGCGTTGCGCGCTCACTCTTTTTTAAAAGCGCATTCATATCGTCAGTAGTGTATTGCCCAAATGCATTAGCCTCTAAAGACGAAAAGTCATAATGACTAATTGCTGCATCAACTTCATTTGGCGGCGTTAAGTAATTATGTTTAATCATATACCTCAGCGGTAACTCAAATATACAACTTTTAAATGGGCTTTCTTTCGTGCCTTTAACAAAACCATGGTAATGATGGTGGTATATCCACCCCATTCCTAATCTATAAGGCGTAGCCGTTAAACCCAATACTTTTAACTGAGGGTTATACTCCTTTAAAGCGTTTATAACTTTACCGTATTGGCTTTTTTTATCACCATTTACTCTGTGGCATTCATCTATAATAAGTAAAGAATAATGCTCATTTAGTTTATTTAAGTTACGCGATAAAGACTGCACACTGGCAAAGGTTACTTGATGGTTTAATGATTTTTCTTTTAAACCTGCTGAAAATATACTCGCCTCTAAACCAAAACTTTTATATTTTTGTGAGTTCTGCTCTACAAGTTCTTTAACGTGAGCCAGTACCAAAATCTTTTGCTTTGCAATACGAGCGAGTTCAGCTATGACGAGGCTTTTACCAGCACCAGTGGGTAATACAATTACCGCAGGATCGTTTGTTGCTCTAAAGTGTAAAACAGTACGCTCTACTGCTTCTTGCTGATAAGGTCTTAATTTATAGCTCATAGGAAAACAATTTGATTTGAATGAGGATATTTTAGCAAATAACGGCTGAAATTTTTCAGCTTTATTTTTGAATTATTGGCAGGAAAATAAAAAGAGAAGCTAGGCTTCTCTTTTATATTTTTAGGCTAAGTGCTTTTGTAAATCAACACCTTCAAACGCTTTTGGACGTCGGCCACGGCCAGTCCATTCGATGACTTCACCGTCAACTTCTATACGATATTTAGCTTTAACTTTAGTACGCTTATCTGCTGATGTGTCTTGTAAATCTTCTAACGTAAGTCCTTTTTCTTTTAAAAGATCCAACACTTCCTGTTTAGCTTGTAGCTGCTCAGTATATTTTGCAATTGCATCACTAATTATTTGTTGTGCTTTTTCGAGCTCTGTTAATGATGCTGTTTTAATAAAAGATCGGACTTCTTTCATTTATATCTCTCTTGCTTGTTGGTATTAACCTTTAAGTTTCAAGGCAAGTATAAACATATAAACTGCTTTTTACCACAAACTAAAAAGTGGAATACTTAATATAAAACAATGCTTTTATACTAATTAGAATGAAAAATAAGCCTTAAGTATAAGCATAATTAAAAGGCTATACTTTAATTAAGAGTAAAATATAGCCTGCCAAGTCTATAAGTGCTTATTCAAAAACTTTTCTATTTTTGTATAAAGCTCTATTTTATTTTCCTCTTTTTGGAATCCATGCCCTTCATCATCTTTCATAATCCACTCATCATCAGTAAGCACGATTCCACGATCTTCTAAAGCATCTCTTAGATCTGTAGCATGCTTTTTAACAACCCGAGGATCCTTAGCTCCTTGTACAATCATCAAAGGCGCCACTATTTTATCAACATGGTAAAGCGGAGATATTTTTTTCATTAGCGCTTCATCATCAGGATCACCTATTTGCTTTTTTAATAACTCTCTTTGAGGTTCCCAATGTTTAGGAAGTGAATCAAAAAGTAAACTTACATCGGTTATGCCCACATAATTGATACCGCACTTATATATCTCAGGTGTATAAGTAAGTCCGGCCATAGTTGCATAGCCACCGTAACTAGAACCATAAATACATACTCTTTTTGGGTCTACAACCCCTTCACTTACTAAATATTTAACAGCATCTGTTAAGTCATTTTGCATTTCGGATCCCCACTTACCGCCGTATCCTGCTTGCTGAAATCTACGGCCATAACCACCAGAGCCACGAAAGTTTACTTGTACTGTTGCATAACCTCGACTCGCAAAAAATTGTGTTTCAGGATTAAAGCCCCAAGAGTTTCGAATACCGTAAGGGCCGCCATGAGGGTTTACAATTAAAGGCAAACTTTTACCGTTGCTATCTTTGGGTATTGTAAGATAGCCTCGAATCGTTAAACCGTCTCGGCTATTAAACTTAATAGGTTTCATTGGAGATAACTGACTTTTATCAAGCCAGTCCATTGGCGAAACTAATGATTTAAGCGTGTTTTTTGCCTTATCATACAAATAATAATGCCCTGGATCAGTGTCGCTTCCTACATACACAATATTAAGCACTTCATCTTTCGACCTGCTGGTAACATTGACCACTTTATCTTTGAAAGCGCTCTCAAGAGAGGCCATCATTTGTGCTGTTTCAGTATC
The DNA here is from genome assembly GCF_005886985.1 of Pseudoalteromonas sp. S3178. NCBI lineage: Bacteria > Pseudomonadati > Pseudomonadota > Gammaproteobacteria > Alteromonadales > Pseudoalteromonadaceae > Pseudoalteromonas > Pseudoalteromonas sp. S3178. Next base: position 24,461 of record NZ_PNCW01000038.1, read on the forward strand.
GAAATAAACTACCTCAGGATACTCGTCTAAGTATCTCACTCCTAACAACTTTTTACGTTTTATCGATAACATTAAATTTGAAACATCCACCTCTGGCATGCCAAAAATTAATTCACCCAATTCATTTTTCTCTGGATGAAAATAGTATAAAGCAGACGTATCTCTACCTATATTTGAAGAGACAAAAAGTGTTTTATTATCAAAATCAAATGCTAATGGAGTAATATTTTCATCTTCAATATTATACTCTCGTAAAACTCGGAACTTTTCTTCATCTTTATTTTTATAATAAAATTTACCTCTTAGTCCATCAATTGAGAGCGCCCCTCTGACATCGCCGTCGTGATCTAAGAGCCAACCTTGATAGCCACCGGGGTTCTTAGCAATGATATCCATTTTGTAATTTCTTTCATGCTTACGATCCCATTTACTATTTAATGGCAATTTATATAAATCTGGAGCTTTAATATTCCTGCCATTGTATTGGATAATTATGTGATCTGGGTCGTTAGGTAACATATGTACTATGCTTGCAGAGCGAATACCTGATGAGCCGACTTTGGAACCAACTAGTTCAATTACTTTGGCCCTTTTAGTATTTACATTTATTTTGTACAGGCTAAAGGCTTCATTGCCATTACTATCTAGGTCAAAAACGATTTCATTATCATTAGCCCAAGAAAAGTTATTTATATCTTGATCATCAAATTTTGTAACTGGCTTTGCATTTTTTAAGCCCTCCGTTTCAAGGATTACAATATTTTTTCTATCGTTAATTGGCGAAAGTACCGCTAAATACTTTCCATTAGGTGAAAGTTGTAGATTAGAGAACTTAGGATTTTTAAAAAAATCTTCAATTGTGGGTTGGGGTTTTTGGGCATTAATTTCAAAAGAAATAACACACAAATAAGAGATTATTATTAACTTAAATAATGTTGACATAATATTTCCTTATTAGTCATTTAACTCACTACTGCAAGCTATGTAGTAAAACTTACTTTTTGATATAGTTCCAATTCAATAACATTTATTTATAGCTTTAATTTATGTCTAATTTAGGGAGTGAAAAACTCTAGTTTTATGGCGGTATAGATATAGTAAGTAGTAATATTCAGCAGTCATAACCGACAAAATTAAATAATAGACTGCGTTTTTCTCGACACAGCTTGAACATAAATAGCTAACTAGTTAAGAGAGTTGGTATAAAAAAGCCCCGCTAACCAGCAGGGCTTATTTTTATAACTAAGTTATATAATGTTTAGAACGATTGTTCTAAGCGTAAGTACAATGAACGGCCTGTTTGATCATATAGCGACCATGTAGAGTCACGGTAATCTCGGAACCCATCGTAAATACTTGGAGCTGTTTTATCGAACAAGTTATTTACACCTAAAGCAATTTTAGTATTTGTAGGTGCAACATAGCTTACTTGAACATTATGTTTGAAGTAGCTAGGGATATCAGCATAGTAATCTACGCCATACTCTTCGTTACCAGAATCCTGTGCACCAACATAGAACATAGTCCATGTAGCCGAGAAATCTTCATAAGCGTAATTAACAGCTAAGTCTGATTTCCACTCAGGGTAGTCTTGTAAACCTGCGTAATCAAATACTTCAGCATCTGCATCAGCTTTTTCTTCAAATGATAAAACGCGTGATACGTTTAATGTACTTGAGAAGTTACCAAATTCTGTATCAAAACGGTATCTAGCTGTGAAGTCTATACCATCAGTAGACAGTGAGCTCTTGTTGATATAACCAGTGTACATGTAATCGATTTTACCTGTAACTGCATTACGCTCGATAGTGCTTGGTGTAGCATTTAAACCACCTTGCTCTAACTCTAAACGAAGAAGCTCATCATTATCTACACTATCAATTTTATCATCGTAGTTAATTGAGTAGTAAGTTAATTCAATTGAAAGGTCTTCAACTGCATCCCAAACAAAACCTAATGTAGTAGAGTCGCCTTCTTCAGCCTGTAGCTCAGTGTTACCACCAAACCATGTTGCCACTTGCTCACCGGCATCAGCACAGTAACCATCAAGTTCTTGATTTGGGTTAGCTGTACACCATGCTGTATCACGAACAGTTGGGAAACTTAGTGCATAAGATTGGAACATCTCACCCATGTTTGGTGCACGGAATGACTCACCCCAAGAACCACGAAGTAATAAAGTCTCTGTTGGACGCCAAGTTAAACCAACTTTAGGTACAAACTTATCAAACGTAGTGCTTTTCTCACCAAGGTTTGTAGTACCACTTTGGTCATATTTTTCATATCGACCAGCAACAGTTAAATCAACATCGTGCGGGAAAGAAGCTTGTACTTCAAAGTAAGCAGCTGTACGGTCACGATCTGCATACACATCATCACCACCAGAACCACCAGAAATAAATCCGTTTGCAGACTCTGGATCACTAATTTGAGTGAAGTCGATTTGTTCAAACTCAGCACCAACAACACCCGCGACAATAAATTCACCATCGTCTAATAATGTAGTTGAAACTAAACCATCGATTTGTTTACTTTCATAACGACCTTCGTACGTACCTGTATGATTTGCTTCTTGGTAAAGCTCAGTCATGCTTGTACTCCAGTCATCGTAACTCATGCCTGAAACATTAAATACATCGTATTCACCGCTATCAATAGCAGCTTGGAAAGCAACATCATTTACTAAGTTTTTACCAAATGAGTTAGTTTTTGATACGCTATTTTGAAAGTTAATTTCCCAATCAAGGCCATTGCCAATATCTGTAAAGCCTTCAAGGCCAACTAAAATATCAGTTGTTGTTACTTCAGTTGTTGTATCACGGTTACCGATTGGTACTGCACGAGTGAAAATACGTACTTCTTCATCAGAAGGATTATATTGGTTATCTTCGCTCATGTAGATAGGTGTAGTAGATACTGGAGTACCAGCATAACGTGCATCAGTTTCGTTGAAGCTCGCCATAGCGCGACCAATAAAACGAATGTCGTCTGATAACTCATATGTAAAGTTAGTTAAAAATGAGTTTTTGTTTGTATCTGGGTAAAACTTAGTCACTTCACCGTAGCTATATGTACAACGGCCATTACCATCAGCATCGATAGTGTTTACAGTATTAGGTTCTGCATCACATAAATCTGAATTTGCATGGTAGCCAGTACTATCTAAGTAGTTAGATACTGGGCTGTAAGAGCTGTATGCACCGTATGTTTCGTCATCAAGTGCCCAAATGTCTCTATCATAAATAGCATCGCTTTCAGAGTGTTCGAAAGTGAAAACAATATTACCTTTTTCAGCAGTAAAACCTGACGATACAGAGAAAGTACTACTATCACCGCCGTCAACGCTTGGTTGGTTGAATTCATATTTAAGATTTAAACCATCAAAATCTTTTTTAGTGATGATGTTAATTACACCAGCAACCGCTGCAGAACCATATACTGCAGATGCGCCATCACGTAAAATTTCAATACGTTCAACGATAGCCATAGGGATAAGAGATGTATCAGCAGAAGCACCTGAAGAAGTACTTGTGCCAGGCATACGACGACCATCTAATAATACAAGTGTTGCGTCAGAACCTAAACCACGAAGGTTAATACTTGAAGTTGCAGAAGAACCTGCACCGTAACCAGATACACCCGTCCAAGAGCCAAATGAGTTTGAAGATAAGTTATTTAATACATCACCTACAGATGGTTCACCTGAAAGGTTGATGTCGGCCGCAGTAATTACAGTAACTGGAGAACTGTTCTCTAAATCAACTTGCTTAATACGTGAACCTGTTACTTGAATGCGCTCTACTTTCTCTGCGCCTTCTTCTGCTGCAATTGTATTTGCTGAAAATGCAACTGTAGATGCTGCGCCAAATGCAATCGCTAAGCGAACAGCCTTTGAAACTTTGTTATTTAACATACGATTCTCCCTGGAATACTCGAATAATTTTATTTTTATATGTATGCAGCGAATACTTTTAATTAACTGCTTGGCGCATATTAATATCATTTTAAGTACAAGGTCAACAAAACAATAACCAAAAAAACCGTTTGTTTACAATTACTTACATAAACATAAAATTAACACATCCCCATTTAATCACTATTGCATAAAAATCAACAAAGCTAATTTGAGGACAATCTTAACCAAGAAAAAAATCCTGAGATCAACAAACAGAAAATCACGACTAAAATGAAAGTTGTAAACATATTATTTAAATTTGTTTATTTAAGGTGTGCAATTTGTTTACTGAATGTTTTTTGTTTAAGATTGTATTTTAAAAAACCTAAGGAGAGTAATTATGTACAAGTGGATTTTGCTTACATGCTTGGTTCTAAGTAACTTAGCAACTGCTAAAGATGAGAGCTTAGCGAAAGAGTTCTCAGATTTTAGTATTAATAATGACATCACTATTTCATATGATGATTTAGACCAACTTTTAAAGTTAACAGTTGTAGATACTGGCCGTTCGGATAGAAAAAAAGCGTCTAAATCACAAGCGTTAATTGGCACAAAAATGCGTTCGTCAAAAAAGAAAAATACAAAGAACGAAGCTAATCGGTTTTTCTTTGAAGAAGTTAGTAAGTCTGAAATAAGTGAAGGATTTAATAAGATACGTGTAAGTCTTGAAAGCTTACCCAATGAGATAGCTTTAAATAACTTATCACTAAATGAACAGCTCGCTTATTGGTTAAACCTCTACAACACCGCAGTTGTTGAACAACTACTCAAACACTACCCTGTTAGAGACACTGAAAAGTTACTCTTTGGTAAAAATAGCATTTTAGAAGAAAAGTTTTTATTCGTCTCAGGGCATGCATTGTCTCTAAATGATATTCAAAAAATAGTTTTTAAAAAATTCACTAATAAACCTATTGTTATGTATGGCTTTTACCAAGGTAATATTGGCAGTCCAAACTTAAGAGCAGAAGCCTACTATGGCAATAAGGTATTTCATCAGCTTGAAGATAATGGTGACGAATTTGTTAATTCCAACAGAGGTTTATATCTTGGGAAAAAAAATAAACTTTACGTTTCAAAATACTTCGAGCAAACAAAACCTTTATTTGAAAATTTCGAGACTGATCTGCATTACCACCTAGAAAAATATGTAGATGCAGGTATGCGATACGACGTAAAAAATGCTAAGTCGATTAGGTTTAAAATTGAAGATTGGAGCATTACAGATATATTTGGAACTGAGAGAGTTATCGGCGGCTCTTCAGCAACTAATAACGCAGCTATGCTTAATGCGGTAGTAAGTAACTCTACTTATCCAAAGGGCGCCGATGGAAGTGGCTCTGGTGTTGGAGCTGTAAACCTCAACTTTATTTCTGACTCAATCACCAATAAAACAATGGATTTTGGTCGGTTTTCTGCTGATCAAATTGAAAAATTAAAAGCATTAAAAATAAAAACTGAAAGTAATTCGGGTACAGTCAATATTAAAGACTTATCGACTGATAAAAGCGAAAATTAAAATTCAAATGTATTTTACATCCTGTTAATATAAAAAATAAACAGGATGTAATTTATATGCAGAAATTTAAAGCTGCTCTTACTGCGTACAATACAAAAAACTTCCAAAAATCTCTTGATATAATTGATGAGTTTAAACTTTCAAATCTAGATGCCAATTTACTAAAAGCAGCTAGTTTAACTGCTTTGAATAAAAATGATAAAGCCATTGAAATATACCAATTCGCACTAAAAAATAACCCTAAAAGTACTTCATTACTAGAAAACTATACCGGACTACTTTGTAAATTAGGCGATTTTATAAGTTGTTTAAATCTATTAAACACAACAGCAACAACCGTTTCAGCTAAGCTCACTTTAAATAAACTAGAAGCATTAATAAAATTAGGTCACTTACTTGAAGCTAAAAAATTAGTGCAATTAATAAATACACCAACTAATTTAGAGTTTAGGTTCTTATGGTTAAAAATAGAGCTGCATGAGGCGTTAGGCGAGTTAGATATAATTGAAAGTATTATTAATAAGCTACCTGAAGCACAACAAAATAACGTTTATATAAGCTATAAAAGAGCCTGTAATTTAAGAAATATGGGTCGCTTTAATGAGGCTTTAGATCTACTATTAAATATAGAAAAAAAGGAAAGTACCACACCAGAAGTATTATATTTAATAGGCTGTATTTATAAAGATTTAAATAATAACCAGCAGTGTGAACGCTACTTAAATCAATGCTTAACAATTGCTCCTTATTATGTCCCTGCACATGAAAGCCTTAATAAACTTTACTACTCAACGAAAAACAACAAATTATTTTTAAGTAGCTATAAATTAGTAAAGCAGAAGTACGAACCTCACCCTGTAATTGAACATTCTTTTATATCACAGCTTATTAAATCTGATAGCTATGAGTCTGCCTTAGATGTTTCAACCAATGCATTAAAACTATTCCCCAATGATCAAGCACTACTTCATGCGCATAGCGTTGTCTTAGGAAAGCTGAATGACCATGAGAAAGCTTTTAACTTATTGAATCAGCTTGTTAAAATAACACCAAATGAAAGCAGATACCGTATAGATTTAGCAAATTATTTCATAATGAATGGAGACTACATAAGTGCAATTGCACAATTAGAAAGTGCTTTAAAATACGATTACTTTAATCAAGAAGTTTGGGCTTACTTAAGCACCGCGTGGCGCTTATCAGCTAACGATAAATATCATTGGCTGACGAATTACGATCAATACGTAAAAGTTTTTGAGCTTAAAAAACCAAAAGGTTATAGCACTAGCGGACAATTTTTTGAAAACTTCACTGATTTATTACTCAATTTACACGCACACAGTACACAATTGCTTGATCAAAGTGTAAGAAGTGGTAGCCAAACAGAGGGGCACCTCTTATTTAGAAGTAACAAGCTAATAAACGACTTTAAGCATTCTATGAATAATTGCATAACAAGCTATTTAGCTAATCTGCCTAAAGACCAAAGCCACCCTCTGTGTTCGAGAAATAATAATGCATTTAAAGTTAATGGAAGTTGGTCAGTCAAGTTAGGTAACAAAGGGTTTCATGCAAACCATATACACCCTGCTGGGTGGTTATCTGCACCAAGTTATATTTCTCTGCCTAATGAATTAAATGAAAATGACACTAATAAAAGTGGCTGGTTAAAACTAGGGGAAACTTGTTTAAACCTCAAAGAAAGAGAAGAGATAGCGCGAAGTATTTGTCCCAAGACAGGTCAAATGATTATATTTCCTAGCTATATATGGCACGGTACATATCCTTTAAAAAGTACACAACCACGTTTAACCGTTCCATGCGATGTTATGCCTATACTTTAGATTAAAATCCAGTATTAGCCGATGGCTTTATACTTCCAGAAGAGTTTTCTGACTTTAGCTTAAATAGGGATATAAAGGTTTATTATACTGATTTGACCAGGTCTTAACAGTTGTAGATGGATGTCGGACAGAACGGCTTTAAAGTCAATGAAGTCTATAGGTACAAGAATAAGATCAACTAGAAATAAGCGTATGGCATTGAAACTACTAGCTTTTATTTTAAATAGGTTATTGAAACAGGTCTTAAAAGTGGATTTAAAAAATTCGTTTAAGTCTAGAAAAAGCGCCAATTCAAGCCTCTCTGAACGATCTCAGCCTAGATGAACAGCTCGCCTATTGGTTAAACTTATATAATATTGCCATGATTGAAAAACTAATTGATTGGACTTCCCATAGTGCCGTGCAATGTGCTGTTAATGGGGGCTATTTAGCAAGTTCTTTTTCATAGAACATACAGTCTCAAACGCGATTTTGTTCGACTGTTCTAAGCAAGCTTTATAAGCTCAAAGTTAATAGTGGAAAAAAGCAGAGCCTCTGTGGAGATAAAAGATTTGCCAACGCAGAATTAAAGTATATCAGCTCTCTACTGAGAGCTGTAAATATAACTATTAAAGCGACAAGTTATAAAACGCTTCAAACTCCTTTTCAGGTATACTTTGCTTTATGTACTCACTAAAGTTTTTATATCTACCAGATGAAGAGGTATAGAGGGGCTTTCTAACTTGCCAAACACTCGCTGTACTTACAATATTTTTTTTCTCATGGAATGAGCTGTTTTCATCTTTATATTCAATACCTAAAAAATCAAACAACGGTATAAGAACTTTTTCAGGCTTTGAAACTAATTCATCATAGTTTACCGTAAAAATATCATCGGTATATTTTTTTAACCAATGGCTTTTAACTTTTTGCTGCGCTGTATAGTAATGTAGTGTATCGCTAAGGTTAGTAGCATAATTTAAACTAGGCCCTAAATGTTGAAAATATGCCGATAAACTATTATCTCGAATATCACGCTCCGTCCATATAATCTTAGCGTTTGGATAAATACTTTTGATTATGTCAATGTAGAGGTAGTTCTCAGGCCTTTTATCTGTGACGAATGCCCTCTTATTAGCTCTAAGTGCTAACTCACGGTTATAGCCCTCTTTAAACTCACTTGTACTGGCTGTATTTGCGAGCTCAACTGGATTAGCAATTAAGTTAAATAAATTTTTGTGAATATAGTCAATTTCGCCACCAGCACTAATATAATCAGATGCAGCAAGTATTTGCTCGATTAAAGTAGAACCAGAACGGAACATGCCACAAATTATGATTGGTGTTAACTCACTATTTTCATTGCTAGTAACTGACTTTCCCCCGCGTTCTAAAGTTAATTCTGTTAGTTTTTTAATATCGCTCTTACTGTAATTAGGTAAATATGAACGATTAACTCTATTTGCACTAAAATAATACTCCCAAGCTTTTTTATAATCAGCAATATCATTAAATACTTTACCAAGGGCATAATATAAATCAGCAACTATCGAGTTATCTTTTTCTTGCTTTATAATTTTTAGACTCGTTTTTTCATAGTTTAGAGCTGAAGCGCAATTAAACGTATTTATGTCTGCAAGCCTCGCGTGCGCTAAGCCATGCTCTGGGTTTAAAACTAGCACTTGTTGAAAAAAATATAAGCTTTTGTTTTTGTTACCCATTTTCTCATATATATTAGCTAAATTAAAATAGGCGCTTACATTGTTTCTTTGAATTTTTATTGCTTCTTCTAGGCATAATACGGCGTTTTTATGATCGTTTAGCAATTCAGAGTAAACTAATGCTATCTCTAATTTTAACAAATAAAGATCTCGGAATTGATTTTCTTGAGCCTTTAAAAGGTGCTGTTTAGCTAAATATCCATCACCTAATTTTCGGGCCAAGCTGCCAAGTAAAAAATGAGCACCTGCGTCCTTAGAGTTTACGTTTACAAATACTTTTAATTTGCTAATTGCAGTATCAGAATCACCACTCGACAAATACAATTGAACTAATGTATTAATGTAATCAAATTTGTTTGGAACAATCGAAACTAACCTTTCACTAATTAGCTTAGCCTCATTAAGGTTTTTTTCACTCATTGCAACCTTGAATAATAGTACAAGGGCCTGCTCTGCAGTATTTTTATCAGCAGCTAATATATTAAGTGTTGCTTTTCCTTTATTGATTTGACCACTGTTTAGCTCCTTTAAAGCTTGCGATAAGCTAACTTGCGTCATTCTTAAATTTCTCCATAAAAAAAGCGAGCCTAAGCTCGCTTTATTTATACCACAAATGATTAGAATTTGAATGATATAGTTGTATGGAAGTAACGACCTAACGTGTCGTAGTAACCAGCAATAGCGTTAGCATTTGTTGATAAGCTTCCACCTAAAAGAGGTGGCTCTTTATCTAAAACATTATTAACACCTACTAACAATGAAGTGTATTCATTAATAGTGAAGCTACCTTTAAGATCTAGGTAACTTTGTGAGCTAATACCACCTTGAGCTAGAGTATCGTCACCGCTGTAATCACTTACTTCACCGAAGTAGCGCCATTTAGCAGTTGCACGCCAGAAAGTATCCATGTCGTAGCTAAGAGTTAAAACATGACGCCATTCAGGTTGAGCAAAACAGCTATTATCAAGTGTACCTACACAGTCATAAGCTTCACTTACACCAGGAATGTTATCGTACTCTTTACTAAGCATGTAAGTACCGATTAGGTTAGCTTTTAACATACCACCAGCAATTTCAACATCATAGTTTGCACTTAAATCCACACCTTCCCAGTGCAATTTACCAAGGTTAACGTTAGTTGCTACAACTTGGCCATCACCAATCCATAAGCTACCGCTGCCAGATGTTCTTTGTACGTTATCACAGAAAACAGCATCACCAGTAAGTGCACAGTTAGTTACAATCTCTTCAGGATTGATATTACCAATCGCATCTTCAAGTTCAATATCCCAGTAATCAACTGAGAAGTTAAACCCTTCAAATGGGTTTGCAACAATACCAAACGTTATTGTATCTGCAATTTCAGGGTCTAAGTCAGGGTTACCACCGAAGAAACCATTGTACTGAGATGCTGGGCTAGCAGAAACATTACCGTACTGAGATGCAGAAACACCTGTATTAGCACACTGCGCAGCAGATAATGAAGGAGAATCAGTAGCACAAGGATCTGTACCACCCCATAAGCCAGTACTTTGGTTAGCAAATAATTCACCATTATTTGCGGCACGAACTGCGCGGTTATAGCTTGTACGGATTTTCCAATCGTCCGTTACATTCCAATCAAGCGCTAGTTTATAAGTAGGCTCAGCACCAGAAGTACTGTAATCAGACCAACGGTAACCTAAATCAACAGCAATACTCTTAGCAAAAGGTGCATCTTCAAGAATAGGTAAACTAACTTCTGTGTAGAACTCAGTTAGGTCGTATTCACCATTTAAGCTTTTAGTAGTACCACCTTGGCCTAGTAATAAACCTTGTGCGTATACTTCATCAGCTGTACGGCTAAATGTTTCTTCACGGTACTCTGTACCAAATACTGCTGCAATTGGGTAATCTGAACTTGGTAAACCAAAATCAAATTCACCTGTTACATAACCACCAACAATAAATTGCTCTGTTACACCGTTAAGAATAGCTGTGCCTGTTAAAGAGCCAGCCGCTTCTGATGTAATACCTTCAAACTCAAATACTTCATAAGGAATACAGCCATCGCTAGTTGCACAATCTTCACCATTTGCAGATAAAGCTGTTGCTATACGTGGACCAAAGAAGTCATTAATGTAAGCTGAAGACGAAGATGTAGAACCATACTGAACAAATGCATCGTATGACCACATGTCATTGATTTCGCCTTCAGTACCAAGTACTAAGCGGAAAGAGTTATGTTCAAGTTGGTCGGCACGCGGGCCACCTTCTACATTACGTTTACCGATGTAAGTAGCAAATTGATCACCCGATGTTAAACCAAAGCGGTCAGTTAAGTCTTGACGTTGTTGGTCAGTTAAAAGTGGGCTGTCGTAGTCAATATTATAGTTTTCGTTGAAGAACGTACCTGATTCAGCGATTTGTGCTGTAGTACGGTCACGCATGAACATAGCTTCCACGTATGGGTGGAAATTATCATTTATTTCATAATCAGCAAATAAACCAAATGTATGACGTTCATCAGGGCGCATAAAGTGGTTTATAGGAGCGTAGTTGTACAGATTGCCAACTGAATTTTCGAAACCGCCTGTACCATCAAGTGTCCAGTAGTCGTAATCAGACCAATCAAAAGCACCATCATCAGTTGGTGAGGATACGTAGAAGTTTGGAACGACAGCATTACCTGAACCACCACATGAAGTACCTGCAGCATTTAAAGCACATGAAGAGTAATCACGAGCGCCTTGGCGAAGTTCATTTTGCTTGTTGTAAGTAATATAACCAACGGCGTGACCTTTACCACCGTCAAAAGAACCACCTAATGTAGCACTAAAGTCAAAAGATGATCCGTCTAGGCCTGAGCTACCTGTAGGGTAATCAAAGTCTTTGTCATCCATAAGGCCTTGGATATAGTCATTGTCGTTGTCATGTTGATATGCAGTTGCACCTAAATCAACAGCAAAGCCTTCAAATTTATCGTTCATTACAAAGTTAACAACACCTGCAACAGCATCTGCACCGTAGGTAGATGAACCACCACCGGTTAATACTTCAACACGCTGAATTAATGAAGCGGGAATTTGGTTAACATCAGCAGATTGAGTGTAAATACCACCTGCTTGTGCACGACGGCCATTAATTAGAACTAGAGTACGCTGAGAACCCATACCACGTAAATCTAGGGTTGCAGTACCCGTAGCGCCGTTAGATTGGAAAGCAGTAGATGAAGCTTCAAGTTGAGGTAAGCTGTTTAACATGTCTTCTACACGTGTAAAACCTGAAACCGCTATTTCTTCTGCTGTTGTAATTTGTACTGGGCTAGCCGTTTCCATATCTGTGCGTTTGATACGTGAACCGGTAACTTCAATGCGTTCTACTTTTTCAGCTGACTCTTCTTCTGCAGCGAATGTACTTGCAGAAAAAGCAGCTGTAGAGGCTGCACCAAAAGCAAGGGCTAAGCGCACCGCTTTTGAAACTTTATTATTTAACATTTGATTCTCCCTGGGTCACCACTTGTTAGAAGCGACTTATTATTTAATTATTTATTTTGTTACAGCATGTTAACTGCAACTGATACAAATACTAAACAAAAACGCTTTAAAAGCCAACTAATGTTAATCATTTTTTAAAATAAAAGTATAAATGTAAATAAAGCAGGTACAGAAAGGGTGGATTCATAACAAATATTTGTATCAGGAAAGAGAAGACGTGGATTAAGCGCTTAATTGGTACTATTAAATTAGATTGAACTGACCAGAGGATATTGAGTTTACATTTAAATTACAAAAACTTGAAACCATCTCAAATAATGGGATTATTTGTTTCTCTAAATATATTTGGTAATCGTAGTTATGTAAGCCTTGGTACAGTTCTACACCATTAGTTGTGTAAACAAATGTAACAAATTCGCCTCTATTTAGAGTAAATTCACTATTTTTTTTCTGGAACTTTTTTACTGCTTGCACGTGGGGAGGGATATTTTTTCTATAATCGCTTAAATTTTGACCCAAACGTTTTTTGAAAACTAATAAATGATCAAATTCCCCTCTTATAAGATTACTAATATACTCTTTTACTAAGGTATCAATTTTAGAAGGCTGCTGAAAAAGGAGGGTGAATAAATCAAATTGAAATTGCTGCGCTAATTTAGTCCAGTCACTTCTTACCGTTTCTAATCCTTTAAAAACAAGTTTTGTTTCATTGGGTTTTATTAATTGACCAACATAGCGCTTTTTAGAGCCAACTGATTTACCTCTGATTGTAGGTAAAAAGAAAGGACTATAAAGAGATTCAAACTCTATTTCTAAATGACTTGTTAGATCATGTGTTTGTTTAATCTCGCTAACCCAAGCCATATTTATTTTATCAGCTAAAAACTTTCCAATTTCATTGCACTCATCATGAGTTAACTCATCGTCTAATTTTATAAATGTAGAATCTGTGTCTCCATAAATTACACTGTAGCCATGCTCCTCTATCCACTTTTTAGTTTGTAGCATTATTTCGTGCCCACGCAGAGTGATAGAACTTGACAGTCTTGGGTCATAAAATCTGCATCCCTTTGAACCTAAAACCCCATACAAACTGTTCATTATTATTTTAATTGCCTGGGAGAGCATAGGGTCATTATGATCTTTTGCCAGCTGACGCTGTAAAGCTAAGCTTTGTATAAGTTTAGGTAAGTGATGATTTTCTCGAGAGAATTTAGCGAAGTTATAACCTTCTACACTATTACTAGGGTTAGCTAACCCTTCTATTAATCCAAGGGGGTCAATATAGAAAGTTTGCATAATACTGGGGTATAGACTTTTAAAATCGAGCACAATTACATTTTTATAGAGTCCAGGTAAAGACTCCATTACATAGCCACCTGGGCTTTCAAATGTTAATCCGTGATCACCCATATTAGGTGCAATATAACCACTCCTATGTAAAAGTGGTAAATACATATTAATAAAGGCAGCTACAGAGCCACCTTTTTTTTCAAGCTCTAGCCCAGTTAACTGGGTTCGAATAACTGCAAAATCGAGGAGTTTTAATTTTTCAAAAATTTTATCTACAAGTATGCAATCTTGCCTATTGTATGCAGCAAGTGACAGCTTATCTTCATTAAATTGCCGAATAATTTCTTGTAAACTATTATTCGACTCAATTAATTTTGACTCCCCTAATACTTCCTTTGAAACATTAGCGAGCGAAAAACTTTCAAAGCTATACGTGGCATTTTTTAGCGTATCGATCCCATCAATAACACAGCGTCCGGGAATAGATACACGGGTAAAGTGACCTTTACGAACATATAATGGAAGCCCGCCCCTACCTATTGCTAATTTTAAACCTAATGCCTCCGCGCGTTCATAAAGCACAGAAAAATCAAACTCAATAACGTTCCAACCAATAATTATATCAGGGTCATGTTCTGTAATTAGCTCTACAGACAATCTTAATAGTGCAACTTCATCCTCGCACCAGATAATAGTATCCCCAGCACTTTGTTCAAACTGCTGTGGCTCTCCTATCATAATAATACAATCTAACCCGCATCCAACTAGGCCAATAGAGAACAATACACCGCTCTCATTACATTCTATATCTAGTGATAACTTAGAAAGCGAGGGAGAGTAATCAGAGTTAGCTTTCAATTTAGCATTTAAAATTACACTATAACTGTCATACTCAAAATGATTACCAGTAACCCACGCACCACCTTTAATAAAGCGCTCCATTAAATAGCGATCAATTGGCCTTATGTCATCCTCAAATAATGTAATCCCACTATTTTTTAAAGCTTTACTTGCACTATAAAATTGCCTTAAAGATTTAAAATAACATGCACTCATTTTTTGCTGCTGAAAGTTTTTTAAAGTAAGAGGTTTTATATAAAAGTTAAGCGATTCTGCATTTAAAACATTATTAACTATATTTGTATCTTCGCTTTTTATAAAAAACAGCGCCGTTTCACTATCAGATACGGTCTTAATTGGCCCATTATCGGTGGTTAACCAAATTTCATATTGTAAACCATGTGCTGTATCATTAGCCTGAGCTGAAAGTACAAAACCTGACGTTAAATACACGATAGAACCTTTATAAGTTTTATGTAAATGTAAGTTAAATCAATAAATAAAAGAGTAAAAATGATTAACGAGCAACTGCTTAAAGAAGCATTAAATTTAATTGATAAAAAACTATATGTAGAAGCTATTCCTCTATTAACCACTATCACTAATAGCCAACCAGAATTAGACCAAGCTTGGCTTCACTTATCAAAGTGCTATGAAGAGATAGGTGAGTTAAGTAATCAACGTGAAGCCTATAAACAGTACGAAATGATATCATGGTTTAATCAGCAATTATCGAAAGCCAAAGAAGAGTTACGTAAGAGTGACTTTAAAAACACACAAAAAATAATCCAGGAATTATTAAAATTAGTTCCAAACGAAAAACGCTGCTTACTATTGTTGAGCGAAGCAGCATTTAAAGCAGGTGATTTGCAAACATATTTTAAAGTATCTCAATATAACTTTAATTGTAATCCAACCTCTATCACTGTTACTTTCAATTATTTGGAAACGCTTTTTAATACAAAGCACTTTAGTGAATTTATCCAAGTTACATCAGAGTTAGATAATGTGGATCTTTCATCTCGCATGACGAGCCTTTTAGCAGCATGTCATGTTAAGCAAATGAACTTTGAACTTGCTTTTGAGCTTTTCTCTGTATTAGAAGAGCAAAACTTCCACCCTTCTATTTGCTTACTGAGAATGGGCAATATTAAAAAAATTATTGGTGATTCAGCTCAAGCAATCGACTTATATAAAGCTGCGTTAAAAAAAGATAACACTAATACAGAAACTTATTGGAACTTAGCTAACTTAAAAACTTATAAATTTACAGATAACGAAATAAAAGACTTAGAAGCCCTCTCAACCTCATTACTTCAACCAACAAAAAAAGCATTCATACACTTTGCACTAGGCAAAGCGTATGAGCAAAAAAACGACTGTAAGACTGCTTTTAATCATTATAAAGCCGGTAACTTAATAAAAAATAAACACATTAAATATCGCGAAAGTAAATTTGATACACGCTGTGTAAAATCGATAAATAAAGATCTAATTACAAAACTACCAACCATTCCATCACCACCTTTTCAATTAGTTTTTATTGTTGGAATGCCAAGAAGCGGCTCTACATTGATAGAACAAATATTAGCTAGCCACTCAAAGGTAGATGCAAGCTATGAGTTAACCGAAATTATATCTATTGCTAAATTATTAGAGCAAAAAAACACTTCAACAACACCTTACGGTTTAGACAATATTACAGAGCAAGCCCTTATAGATCTTTCAAAGCGCTACCTTAAATTTATTGAGCCCTTAAGGAACAAGAAGCCTATTTTTATTGATAAACTTCCTGCTAACTATCAACACATTGCGTTAATAAAGTCTTTATTCCCCAATGCTAAAATAATTGATGTTAGACGGGATAACAAAGCAACAGCATGGAGCCTATACAAACATATTTTTTCAGAAGGCCATACATACTCATATTGCTTTGAAAATCTAGCTCAATATATAAATAAGCACTGTGAGCTTATGGAGCATTGGAAGACGCTTTACCCAGATGATATTCTGAGCGTTCAATATGAGCAAATCATTAAAAACTTTGACTCAACTGTAAAAGAAATAATGAGTTTTTGCTCTATTGAAATAGAAGAAAGCTGTTACTCTTTTTATAATTCTAAACGCCCTGTTTTAACACCCAGCTCAGAACAGGTAAGGCAACCTATCTACAAAGACGCCCTAAACGACTGGAAAAAATTTAAGCCGTATCTAGAACCATTAATTAAATTACTAAATTAATCTCATCGTTGCTTGTAGTTACACTCTTATGACTCTAAAATCCATAGCACTGTAATTATATACATAGTTTAGGCAAATCATCCCATGCTTTCTGAGTCACTAAAAAAAACAATTAGGCAAGTACACCAGCATGTGGCTAATAACCTAACTGATTATCGCCCGCGTAGTAGCCAAAACTACCTCGTCGCCGAAATAGCAAAAACGCTTGCCGGCGAATACCATAAAAAGCAGCGCATTTGCGTAATTGAAGCAGGCACGGGTACTGGTAAATCACTTGCTTATTGTTTAGGTGCGTTACCGCTTGCCCTTGCACAAAAAAAGAAGCTAGTAATTTCTACGGCTACCGTGGCATTGCAAGAACAATTAATTGCTAAAGAGCTGCCTTTTTTTAAGAAGCATTCTGGGCTCGACTTTAAGTTTGATCTAGTAAAAGGTAGGCAGCGCTACATTTGTGCACATAAACTACATAACGCAGTTAATGGTGATAGCCAAACGCAAATGGAGTTTATGCCAACACTTACCTCACCATTGAGTGATATGGAGACCAAGTGCCTCAAAGATTTATACGATGCATACGTTAATAAAAAATGGCAAGGCGATAGAGACAGCTGGGCTGACACCATCCCAGACAGAGTGTGGAACTTAATTGCATGCGATAAACATGCCTGTCAGCGCCAAATGAAAGCCCACCAAACTTGTCCATTTCAGCTTGCTCGTAATCAGCTTATGCAAATGGATGTACTTGTAATTAATCATTCCTTATTACTTGCTGATTTAGATTTAGGTGGCGGTAAAATATTACCCGAGCCCGACAATACTATTTATGTAATAGACGAAGCGCATCACCTTGCGCATATTACCCGCGACTTTTCATCAGCGGCAGCCACTATTAAAGGCACCATAGACTGGCTAGATAAACTCACCAAATTTAGTGGCAAAATGTCTAAGGTATTAGTTGGTCAAAAAGCCATTGGTCAAAACTTCAAACTGTGCGACAGCATTAACGACGCCAATAAAGATTTAAAAGTAGTGCGTGATATTCTCGATAACGCCGACTTTGAATACTCAAAAGATGATACGTACCGGTTTGAGCACGGCGAAATCCCTAAATCATTGCATAGCAAAGCTAAAGATATAAGCGATGCCACACTAGATGCACTGCGTTGCTTAAACAAAATGCACGACACCCTCACCCAAGATGTAAGCGATGGTGACATAAAACCATACGTTGCTGACCCTGTTTTAGCCGAAAGCGGGCAATACATAAACCGCTTAGAGCAATTAAATAAACTTTGGTATAGCTATGCAAATAAAGGTGAAGGCACACCCCACGCTAGGTGGATAAAGCGCTTAGAGTATAAAAGCCATCACGATCATTTATTAAGCGACTGCCCAATTGAAGTAGGCTACTACCTTAAAGATAAATTGTGGAATGAATGCGCCGGTGCAGTTTTATGCTCTGCTACTTTAAGTGCCCTAGGCTCGTTTGATCATTTTGCTTACGAAAGTGGTTTAGCAAAAGAAGAAGGCGTTAAATTTATTAAGGTCCCTTCACCTTTTGATTACCCTAAACAAGCAACACTTAGAATTCCGGTTAGTAAAATAGAACCAACCGACAAAGCGTTTAGCGACCATTTAGCGCAAACATTACCTGAGTATTTAAGTACTAAAAAAGCTAACCTAGTGTTGTTTGCCTCGTACTGGCAAATGGACCATGTGGCTAAGTTTCTTAGAACAAAAGGTTTTAACTTATTAGTACAAGGCGAAATGTCGCGAGAAGCATTGCTTAAAAAGCACACTCAAAATATTGATGACGGTAAAGGCAGTATTTTATTTGGTACGCAAAGTCTTTCAGAAGGGCTTGATTTACCTGGGAAATATTTAGAAAATTTAATTATTACAAAAATACCTTTTGCTGTGCCAACATCTCCCATAGAAGAAGCCCAAGCAGAATTTGTACAAAGTAAAGGCGGTAACCCGTTTTTGTCTATCACAGTGCCCGATGCCGCAAAGAAATTGGTACAAAGCTGTGGTAGACTGCTGCGAAAAGAGAGCGATGAAGGCTATATAACCATTCTCGATAGGCGCTTAATTACCAAGCGCTACGGCAAAGCCATGCTCGACACCTTACCACCTTTTAAAAGACAAATAGATTATTAATGTTTGAACTTGCTTTAGATCCAACCACACTGGCAGTTTTATGTGCAGCGGCACTTGCTGCTGGTTTTATTGATGCAATAGCCGGTGGTGGCGGGTTGCTTACCGTACCCGCACTATTAACCGCAGGCTTACCGCCGCATGTAACGCTTGGTACCAATAAACTTGCCGCAAGCTTTGGCTCTTTAACCGCCAGCTATACTTATTATAAAAAAAACCTATTTAGTCCTAAGTTTTGGGCAAGCTCTATTATTGCCACAGGCATAGGCGCTTTAATTGGTACACTCGTTGTTGATCATTTAAGTATTGAATTTTTGAACAAGCTTTTGCCTATCATTATTATAATGGTGGCATGCTACAGCTTATTTGGCAGCTTAAGTACCACGCAAGGCAACGAACTACCTTCAAAAAACCCCACTTTAAAAGTTAAGCAGTGGCTTCAAGGATTAGCTTTAGGTTTTTTTGATGGCGTAGCAGGCCCAGGTGCCGGTACGTTTTGGACTGCCTCAAATAGCTTACTATATAAAATGAGCCTTTTACTCAATTGTGGTTTGGCTCGCTCAATGAACTTTGTATCTAACTTTATATCGCTCATAACCTTTGTAGCGCTTGGCCACGTAAACTTTTTACTGGGCTTAATCATGGGTTTATTTATAATGTTCGGCGCTTGGATTGGTGCACACTCAGCCATCCGTTTTGGCGGAAAATTTATACGTCCGGTATTTAATACAATGGTTATACTTTTAGCATTAAAACTTATTTACGAGGCTTACCTATAAAATGCTAGCAAACGCGTTAGATAAATTACGCCAACAAGTTGCCACATTGAAGCAACAAGCCGAGCAATTTGATAAAGCTAAATTGTTTTCTAAAAACCGTTATATGCAAGCGCAGCCAAGCTTGTTTGATCGCGGCGTATTTAGTACTAAAAGCATGAATCTTGCCGACTACGTAACAGAAATAGAAGATGAAATAGCAAGCCTACCACCAAGTGAACATCGCCACGCATATACTTACGCTCTTGAGCGCATAGGTAATCAAGTGCAAGCCGTGTTTAGTGTTATTAAATCAACGCCTATTTGGACAAAAGAAAACAAAAGCCACTTTAAACCACGCCCAAAAAATAAAGTTTATAAACAAGCTGTGCAAAAAATAATGCAATCGTCGCACGAGCTATACGACGAGCTTAAACAAAACCATGAATTTGAACGCCGCCTGGTATTAATGATTGAAGAGCGTAAGCTGCAAATGGAAAAAGCCACACCAGCGCAAGCACAAAAGCTTAATATGGAAATTTTAACAACACATGCTCGATTAGGCAGATGCCGAAAAGCAATTTCGGCCACCGAAGATAAAATTCAACAAGTCGAAAAACAACAATTACGCTAATGCAGCTTTTTTACCATCCACTATATTCTGCTTTAACACTTCCTGAGCTCCATCGCTTTCCTATACAAAAATACCAACTGCTCAAAGCAGAAATTGAAGGCCTAGGCTTAACGGCTAATCATTTTACGTCGCCTATAAAAGCAACGCCTGCTCAGCTTTCGGTTTGCCATAATCAAGCTTATATTAATGACTTTTTAAACGGGTCACTTAGTAATAAAGCCATTAAAAAAATGGGCTTTCCTTATTCAAATCAATTGGTAGAGCGCACTTTATTATCGGTTGGTGCAAGTATTCAAGGTAGCGAACACGCGCTAAAGCATGGTTTTAGCGCTAATTTAAGTGGTGGCTATCATCATGCATACAGTGATTACGGCAGCGGCTTTTGTATTTTTAACGACCTTGCCATTGCAGCAACACATTTAATAAATACAGAGCAAGCCGACACGGTTTTAATTTTTGATTGCGATGTACATCAAGGCGACGGCACCGCACAAATAACGCAAAACCAAAGTAATATAATCACTTGCTCTATACATTGTGAACAAAACTTTCCGCGCTTAAAGCAGCAATCCGATTACGACTTTGCAATGCCGACCAACACAACAGATGCCGACTACTTAACTACCCTTAAACAAGCCCTCGAATTTTGCGTTCGCATTCACAGCCCCGATATTATTTTATATAACGCAGGGGCAGATATTTACCAAAAAGACGAGCTTGGCCTATTTAATGTATCCCTTGAGGGAGTTTACAATCGCGACTATTACATACTCAATTATTGTAAAATGAATAACATCCCACTCATGTGTGCACTTGGCGGGGGCTATCAGCGTAATGTAAATTCGTTAATTAATGTTCATAAACAACTATTTAAAGCTGCTGTCGATTTATACCCAGCCTTAGTATAAACTCATAAAATGCAATGGATATTTAGGGAAGCAAGATGCGATTACATGAAGACATACATAACTTTTACGAAAAAATAGTGGTTGAAGAAATCCTTAAACGTAAACTAGATAAAGTTTACAACGAAGATGTTATGGCCGATTTTTGTTGTACGGTGCTCAATCAACTTCCCCCTCGCTATATTCGCTACGATGTAGATATGGCCTTTTATTTGCCTCAAAGTGAGCGAATTCATATGGAAGAGCGCGTTCAAACTGCTATTGATGTCGCCATTAGTCAAATATCTAAAAAGAAAGATCTAAATGAACAATCCACTTGATCAAGCCCCTACACATGTAAAACTTGCTGTAGATTTAATTATGCTTTTGGAGCAACACGACGTTGCCCCAGAAGAGGTTTTAAAAGCACTCGATATTGTAAAAAGCGACTTTGAAAAAAAGCTAGAAAAGCAATAACGCTATTCTATTGTTTGTATGTCGTGCTGGGTAACGCTACCGTCGTGCTTAGTGCAATCAATTTTAACTTCGCCAAATGTACGCCTAGGCGAAGTTGAGCGTCGACATGTCATATTTTGTGCTTTAACGCCAAATTGCGTTATATACAACGCCACTGTTTCGTCTATTTGTTGTTTTTGCTGCGTAGTCGCTGCACTGTAAAATGCATCGTATTGCGCAGACCAATTTTCAACCCCCGCTTCTTTTGCAACACCTAACCAGCCCATTCCAAGCTTAATAGACGGCTCTAAGTATTGGCCTTTTAAAAACATAAACGCCAACGTATATTGAGCACTTTTATACCCAAGTGCTGCGGGCTCTTTTAAATTATAAAAAGCTTGTTCGTACAGCCCCTTTTTATACGCTTTAATCCCATTGTATTCTTTTTTCTTCATTGTATTGTCGCTGTATAAGTTAACTGGGGTCGACCCACACCCACTTAGTAAACCCACAACCAAAATTGCTGTAACCAGTAAACACCTAGCCATAACTAGTCCTTTTATTATTTTTATATGCGAGTACCGAATCTGGCTTACACTCTTTGCAAAGCCTGTTATTCTGTAATTCAATTTGTATAATTAAAATACTATCATGAGCTTAGCAAGTTTACTTAGGTTATTTTTTCTGGCTGCAATTTGGGGCGCCTCATTTTTATTTATGCGAATGGCTGCTAATAGTTTAGGGCCCGCGGTGTTAATAGAGTTTAGAGTCGGCTTTGCGGCACTCACACTATTTATAGTTGCGCTGTATTTAAAGCGCCGATTAGCGTTTACCCAACACAAAAGGCACTTTTTTATAATTGGCGCACTTAACTCTGCTCTGCCTTTTTTACTTTTTGCTTATGCCGCACAAACTATTAGCGCATCTACGTTATCTATTTTAAATTCAACAACCCCTATTTGGGGCGCTGTTGTGGGTATTATTTGGAGTAAAACCAAGCCTACTAAGAGTATGGTTTTAGGCTTGCTGTTGGGTTTAATAGGCGTGGCAATTTTAGTTGGGCAAAATCATTTTGTATTAAGTAGTCAATCAATAATAGCCATAGTAGCGGCATTGAGCGCTTCGCTTTGCTATGCCATTGCATCCCATTACACAAAAAATGCGCCAAAGCTTGCACCGTTCGATAACGCACACGGCTCAATGTGGGCAGCGAGTTTTATGGTACTGCCCCTTATTTTATTTATGCCAATGCGTGAAATGCCAACCACCAACGTTATGCTCGGCGTTTTAGCCCTTGGCGTAGTGTGTACCGCGCTTGCTTATATTTTATTTTTTAAACTTATTGAAGATATAGGCCCAACCTCAGCACTCACTGTCACGTTTTTAATACCGCTATTTGGCATTTTTTGGGGACATTTAATTTTAGATGAGCAAATTGGGCCAAATACGTTATTAGGCGCATTATTTGTTATTGTGGGCACTATGCTGGTTACTGGATTTTTACCACGAAAAAAGCACTTAGCTAAAACAAGCTAAGTACTTATATCAAGTGCTTTTACAAAGCGCTTACTTTTGTGCTTTTTTGCTTAAGTTTTCAATTAAGTCTTGGGCGCTAAAGCTGTTGTCGCTTGGTTTTATGCCTTTGCCCATTTTAATATCAATCAGAGTGTGCACTTCTTTGCGTTTATCATTGTTGCTTACCTGTACGCCTACACTACTTGTTGGGCGTGCGCGTGTTTCGCAGGTTAATAAACCGCAGCTTCGCTCATATTGCTGGCTTTGTGATGCACTAATAGATGACGTGGGGGCTTGCGATTTAGACTCAACAAAAGTTTCTTTATTAGTAACAACAAACCAGTCGTAGCCTTGCGCTTGGGTAAGCTCAGCTGCGCGTAATAATGCATAATCACCGGCATCGGCTACATTGCTTGACACACTTTTAAACTCTACTCGGTATTGATCGTCGCTAATTTTTTGCTCGCTGTAACCTTTTGAGCCATTATTCGCGGCGCGGTAATCAGGTTTAGATGCACAACCCGCCATAAGTAAAATACTGATAATTAAAATAGATGTTTTCATAATTCACCTCGTTTTATACACATTATTATTTGTTTAACTGCCACTTTGCGCTAATTGCTTGCTGCTCTTGCGCTCTATCTAGTGGTGCGCCGCTGATCATGCTATCTATAACAGCATCTAACTCACTGTTGTTAGACGCCGTTTGATATTGCGCGCCATTATTGCTTTGCTGCGCTGCTGTTTGCGCTTTAATTTGCCAACCGCTTTGCGTTTTACAAGCAATGCTTGTTTGCGTTGTATTGTTTGAGCTTAGTGCATACTGCCTACAAAGCTCACCTTGCTGATTTTTAAAACTAAGCTGCGCGCTAAATAGTGAGCCATCACTTTGCTCAAACACACTACTGCTTAGCTGTGTGTTAAGCGCTGAGGCTATATTACTAGCCACTAAGTTTTGTGCATTATGTGGCTGTAAATAGCTAGTCATTGCTATACCAAATACCACGGCAATGCTTGCAGCTATTGCTAAGCTTTTATTAGCCGATTGCTTAACGGTTTGCCAAGGCGTTAACGTTACTACATTGCTATTTGACGTGTTTTTAGTCGTTGCTGTATCAAGCTTTGCAACCGTTTTAGCTAATGAGTCACTAAGGGGCGCGTCATCAATATTTGTAGCGTGCTCTTTTACTAGCATGTCTACTTCGCTTAGTTCTGCAAGTCGCATTACTAGTTCATCATTGGTTTCAAGGGCTTTACGCACTTGCTCCATTTCGTGCACGCTGAGTTCTGAGTCTAAAAAGGCGCTAAGTGTTTCGTCGTTAATGTTCATACTTGCTCCTTTTTAAAGTCGGGTTTTATTAAGTTATAAAGTGTACTGCGTGCTCGCGATAATTTACTCATTACACTGCCTATAGGTATATCTAGCGTATGTGCGACTTCTTTATAGGCCATGCCCTGCACTGCCACCAGCGATACTATGGCGCGTTGCTCTTCGGGTAATTGCCCAAGTGCTGTATTTACATTTTTAAGCATTTGTTTGTTTTCGAGTGTTTGATGTTCATTACTTGTAATTGGCTCTGGTAATATATCGGCCTGAGCCGTATTTTGCCTCACCTTGCGTGAGCGGTATTCGTCTATCCACACATTGCGGCAAATTTTAAACGCCCATTTAGCAGGCTCAACGTCATCTGGAATGCCTTTTACTAATAGTTTTTCAATTGTTATTTGCACTACATCGTCTGCATCTGCTTTACTACCCGTTAGCGAATAGGCAAAACGCCTAAGCATGGGCAATAAGGTTTTTAATGTTTCGTTCATTGATTTTTACCCCTTTTATAAAGAAGACGATTCAAAAAAACATTTATTCCCAAATAGTCAAAATAATTTAAATAATGAAATATTTCTATGTGTTAAACGTTAACTAACAGTGTAATAAAAAATAAGTAACCCACTATGAACATGAAAAAAGTCCGCGTTAAACACATAATAGCCGCCTCGCTTTGCATATTTAGCGCAACGAGCTCAGCCAATATAGTAAAAGTCGATCAGGTGCTTGGGCAGCTAAACCCAATAGAGCAGCGTATTGAACAAACTATAGAGCGTGCACAACGCCTGCCGCTTCCGGTGCCTGTTCCACAAATATCGATTGATGAACTAAAAGCGCAAATAAGTGAGCCAATTAGCAATTTACCTAATGTGCTTAACATTAATATAGATAGCCAAAACACCGCATTTGTTGAAGTAGAGCTAAAAAGCGGCTTTAGAGCAATAGAGCGCCAATGGTTATTAATGGCAAATAGCCAACAACTTAATACCCTAAAACAGCAAAATGTAACGATTGTATCGGTAAAAAATTACAACGCACTTAATATGAGCTTAGTGCGCTTTAACGTCCCTCAAGGTGTTAATTCTAAAAGTGAGTTATTAAAAGCGCTTAACTTAGATGAGTCTGCAATATTTGACCGAAACCACATTTACCAAGCACAAACAGGCGAGCCTACCATTAAAGTAACGCAAAATAAGCCTATTGCGCCCTACTGCACACAAAGCGTAAAAATCGGCATGATCGATAGCGCCATTAATACCAAACACAGTGCTTTTAAAGGCGCAAATATCATCACACAAAGCTTTTTACCTAAAGGGTTAAGCTCGCCAAATTTACACGGCACCGCCATAGCGGGCTTAATTACAGGTAAAGGAGCAAACCTTAGCCCGCTTTTAAGCAGTGCCAAGCTCTACAGTGCAGAGGTGTTTTATAGGCAATCTGAATATGCACAAGGGGCTACTTTATTTGCCATAGTAGAGGCACTTAACTGGCTAGTTAGTAATAAAATACCCGTAATAAATATGAGCCTAACGGGGCCAAATAACGCAATTTTAGAAGCAAGTATTACTGCTGCAATAAAGCAAAACGTGTTAATTGTGGCTGCTGCAGGTAACCAAGGGCCAGCGTCTCAGCCGTTATACCCTGGCGCGTATAAGAGCGTGATAGCGGTAAGTGCTATTGATTCAAAAAACCAAATTTATAGATGGTCAAATAAAGGTGATTACATAGACTTTACAGCCTTTGGTGTAAATGTTGTTACAAGCCAAGGCAATGGGAAATTTGGAAGGGAGTCGGGTACATCAATGGCGGCGCCGCATGTAAGCGCGGCATTAAGTTGTTTATTGGTAAAGCATGGAAATAATAAAACCAAAGCACTTAACGAGCTTACATCACTTGCCAAAGATTTAGGCGAGCAAGGCAAAGACACCACCTTTGGTTATGGCGCCATTTACCCACCTAAAAGTGCACTTTAACTGACGCCGATAAAACCGACTGCGTATAGGTATTACTACTAAGCTTTGATTGATAATCGCCATATTCAGCCTCGGCTATTAGTGTTACGTGCTCAAATACAGCTACGTTATAAAACGCATTTACTACATTTCGATGCTCATCTCGCGACGGTATTTGCTCAAAAAAATCATCCGTTGTTTGCTCATCGTAATCTTTATTTTGATAACGCCAGCCAACCCCCACTTTGTTAGCCACATTAAAGGCCGTAAATTTGTGCGTAACTTTAGTAGTAAAACCGTAGCCGTTAAAGTCGTATTGGTTGTCGTCGGCGTTTTCTTTATCGGCACTTAGCGATGCCATTAGCATGGTTTGGCCATTATTTATAAAATGATAAAGCGCTACATCGGCACCTACGCCGTCGGCATTTCGTGCTTTTGCAGTAGCAAAACGTTTAGCTTTGGTTTTTATGCTCATACGCAAATACGTATGCGGGTTTAAAAAATGGCCATAATAAGCACTGGCTTGATTAAAATGTAAAAATGTATCGCCATCTACATTTGCCTTTGCACCATCGTAACGACCCCCTATTTCATGGCTATTAAAGCTATAGCTGCCATCTAAACCATATTGATGAAGGTCTATATCGTATTGATCAAACTCATCGTAGTCTTGTTGTTCAAACTTATAGCTTGATGTTAATTTAGCGCTTTTAGTTAGTTGCCATTTTGCATTAACACCTGCTGCGGTTTTTATGCCGCTGTCACTTTGCGACGAAATATCGTCAAGCTCCTGAACAGAGAGCGCCGAGTTACTTAATACCCCAACTTCTGCTTCTGCATTTAGCTCAAAGCTACTTTTAAAGGGTTTAGTTTGCTCAGATGTTTTAACGTGGTTAGTTTGTGCAAGGACCGCTTGGGCACTAAAAACACACAATGTGGCGGTTATAACTGCTTTCATATTTATTCTCCAACAGGCCGAATAGTTTTCCCTATTCGGCATTTGTGCAAATACGCTCTAAAGCCCTAGGTCTAAATCGTTAGTAATGTTGGTTACTACTTCACTTGCGGTGCTAAGTGCTACATCGTTACTAATTTGATCAGTGACCGCTGCACTCACCTGCCCACTAACACTTTGCTGTACCGTGCTTTGTAAACTGCTAACCGTACTATCTTGCACACTGGCAATTAAAGATTGCTGAACGCTGCTTACTACTTCATTACTGGTATTAATTGCATCACCTACTTGCAGTGCAGAACTCACTGAGTTTGCAGCCGTATTAGTAATAGCTAACAGGTTTGTAAGCTCTCCCGCATTAAGCGCATTTGTTGTATCAGCTTGCGTTACTGAATCGGTAGCGCTACTCACATTTGAAAGTAAAGAGGCATCTGTTGGTGTATCGGTAGTGCCTGTCTGAGCGTCTTGTTCAGAGGTAAGAGAAAGTAATGACGACTGACTCACAGCCGTCGTTAAATTACCTGCCGATGAGGTTAACTGCGTTGTTGTATCAAGCGCTGTATTGACTGTGGTATTACTTGCAGCATTTAAAGACGAAGCCGATGCGTTCAATGAGTTATTTAAAGATGAGCTGGCAGATGCAACTAATGAATTTGCAGGCTCTGCGGCCTCGCTGCTTTCTTGCGCTGGAGTTTGCGTGTTGTTCGCCGTTGAATCTGTATCTTGCGAGTCATCAGCCGTTACTTGTGTATCGTTAGATACGTTTGTGTTATTGCTACCACTGGTTGTTAAACCGTTTTGTGAAAGCGTAATAGATGTAGATGTTTGTTGCTGCGCCGACGTTGACTGAGATATTTCAATATCAGCGGCGTGCACTACACCTGTAAAAGTACACACACCGCTTAACATCATTACGCTTACAATTTTATTTAATTTAGTCATTGTTTTGTCCTCTAGTTTGTCGGATTGACATAAAGAAGACGATTTACAAAAACACTTTATTCCAAAATAAATTAAAAATTTATAATAAAACTACTTATTATTTAAATTTCATGTACTTAAAAACAAGATAATACGCTACTGCGTGAGCGTTTCACTATTTTGTATCAGCAATAACAGCTCAGCAGTGGCAGTTGCATCGGCCAATGCGCGGTGATGGCTGGTTAAATTTAAATTAAAATGCGCACTAAGGTTACCAAGCGAATACGACTTTAAGCCTTTAAACGCTCTGCGCGATTCAACCACGGTGCACATTTTTGGCATTTTAAAAAAGTGCCCTGCAACCTCGCACTCTTTTTTTATAAAGCCGTAATCAAAGTTTACGTTATGGGCTACAAAAATACTGCCTGCGAGTTTATCTAATAGTGGCTGTGCTATCTCGGCAAATACAGGTGCGTTGTAAACCATGCCATCGCTTATGCCGGTTAGCTTAGTAATAAAGCCGGGTATATGGCGCTGCGGGTTAATAAGTGTCGTCCAGGTATCAATTACTTTACCGTGCTGCACTTTAACTATGCCAATTTCGGTAATGCGGTTACCACCTTTTAAGCCGCCGGTGGTTTCTATATCAACCACGCTGTAAACACGGTTAGGGTCTACAAACCATTTAACTGCGGCAATATGTACCGTAAAGCCTACATTTTTTAAATTATCAATAGTGGTAAGTTGGTTGCGCCTAAGCTTATCGCCCGGGGCTTTTACCTCTTCAAAATGTACTTGGCCATTTTTAATGACCATTAAGTCGGGGTAGCCGTCTTTTAACTGTAAATACTGTTTACTCATGGCCGTTAAATGCGCAATTAACGCCTCAAGCGGGCTGTTTAAAATAAGCGCCTCTAGTGGCTCTAATAAATTGCTGCGCCACCTAAATAAACCATTGGGCTGCTCAAAGTATTGCGCTGCATGTTTACATACCAAATTAAGCAACGCCTGATTAGTGCTACAGCTTTTTAAACGTGCATCAATTTGCGTGCTTTGTGCTTCATAAAAATTACCAAGCTGTAAAACTTGCGGGTAAATATCAAATTCATTACACGGCGGGTATGGCGACTCTATAAACAACTCGTGCCAAAATACTAAACCAAATAAGCTTTGCCATAAGGAGTTTTCGGTATTAAAAACCGTTAACCCTTTCGCGGTGTAATGCTCATTTACGCCTTGCTCTACATCGCCTCGGTAAATTTCGTCAATTTCAAGTACACATTGGGTGTCGGCTAGCATAGTGCTTAAGCGCGAACGCGTTTGTTTATTAAACTTACGCATTAAAAAGTCGTCAGCAAAGTACAGTAAATCGTCGGTGAGCGGGTTTTCTATTATTTGCTCTAGCTGCGCTTTTACCCATTCTTTATTACCTAAGCGGTATTGCTCTCTTATTTGAATTTCTTGGGCTTCGGCGTAATCGGTGCACCCTTCAAGTAAGCTAAAGGCAAGTTCGCTATCGGTATTTTTAAGTTGTTTATACAGCCTAACCAGCAGTTTATTTTTAATATCGTGCGCTTGTGCACCGTGCGCCGGTTGCGCTAAAACTAAATGCGCAAGCTCGGTGTAAGGTGTTTTGTCATCCAAGGTTTCAGCTTTTGTATTACCACCCGTTTTGCCAATGTTTTTAAACGCTAAACGGTAACGATTTAAAACATAATTAGATTGCGCCTCAGCAAGTGTATTAAAGCGCGACAAGCTCTCGCTGTGCCCTTCGCGGGTAGCGGTTAATCCTAAATCTCGCATAACAAAGCGGTTTTGATGATTTACATCGCCACTACTTAAGCGCCCTGCAAATAAAAACTCAAAATACTCGTAATAATCTTCACGGTTATTAATGACATACTGGCTGTATAAAGGGGCGAGATCATCTGCGCGCTCACTAAAAAATTGGCACGCAATAGTGACCAATTCTCCTTTGGCTGCGCTTTTTTTAAAGCTTACTTGCTCACTGTAATTACTGAGTAACTCCACCAGCATGGGCTTAGTTAAATGCGCTATAAGAAGCGTGTAATGCTGCGCGTTTGGCTCATATAAAATACCCGCTGTTTTTAGGGTATAAATAGCCTGATGCGGCGAGGTTATTTCTTCATAATTGAGCGATTGCGCCTGCACTAAATAAGGCTTGCGCGAATACACACGTGCCAACATGCATTGGCTTTGCTCATCTAGCTGGTTAATTTTACTAATAAATTGGCTGTGCTTGGGCTCAAGTAAATGCATACATTTACTTGTTACAAACTCAACAAGCTCTCTAAAATGCGCTAAATAGTATTTTGCTGGTAATTCTTTTTTCATAACATCGCCACAACTGTATATAAAAACAGTATCTAGTATTTGTGCTTGTTTTTCAATCTTAAACTTGTAACTAAAACACGCTATAGTGAGCATATAAAAGTAAATTTATTAAAAATAAAGGACTTACCATGAGCGCGCACCCATACGATGTTTTATCACTTAATAACGGCGCAAATATTATTTTTACGCCTTGCTCAGGGCCTGCTGACCTTTCAGGATTAAATTTGTTCAATCTAGGGGGGGATTTAATCGCGGCGCGAGGCTTGTAACCTAGTGGGCTAAGTAAAAGCCGAGCAACAAAGAGTCAATCCCCCCTAGGCAGAACCCTTCGGGCAGCGCATGTTTAGCATTTATACTGCGTTATCGCCTATTTATGGGGAACAACCACACTACATAAGCTCTGCCTTGCCTAAATACCAAACATACTGCTACAAAATTAACCTCGAAAGATAAACAGGCCCCAGTACAAAAACACAAAACTTAGCGGATTCAATCGCTACATTAAAGGCGGCTGGCACTCACATGCTGCTTTCGCTTATGCCGCAAAAGGAGCTTGAAAAAAACAACGTAGAAGCCATCAATAGTGAGTGCAATAAGCACGATATAACCTGGTTTCATTTACCTATAAATGACGATGAAGCACCCAAACAGCCTCTTACATCAAGCTGGAACACACACAAAACCGATATATTACAAGCCATACAACACAAACAAACCATCGCCATACATTGTAAAGGCGGCACTGGTCGCACAGGGTTGGTGGCTGCACTTATTTTAAATTCGGCAGGTTACACAAAAGAAGAGGTATACAGCCTAGTACAAGGCATTCGCCCTAAAGCGCTCAATATAGAACTGCAAAAAGAGTACTTTGAGAGTTTCGAGATATAAGGCAGAGACTGGGGAGGGTTTAGCACTAAAAATAGTGCTAAGAATATTCTTTTAAATGTCATTCTACGGCCTCAATCAATCGTCCAGTCATTGAGATACCAACAAGACTAATTGGTGTGTCAGCAGCGAAAACGTAAAACCAAACTATTTGCATTTGCTGGTCTATTAAACAAACTTGGCTCTTTAGGTGAACAAATGCAAATATCACGTCTTCAACACTGTATTTATCACGAAGAAATGACATAACTTTTTCTGTTGCATTACCAATTGATATTGGTGGTTCGCCATCACCTAAGCCCCAATTAGGACGGTTTAACAGGTCATCTGGTGTAATAAATAGCTTTTTCCCATTCCTCTCAAAAGTAGAGGACTCAAAGCAACTGGGAAAGTAAGCATCAGCACTTACATTGATAGAAACTAAAATAAAAAGTAGATAAAGTGCTCTCATATCCATCCATGCTTATAAGGCTTCATTCAGAGGAAAAAATTAGTTGGCTAAAATATTGAGGAACGAAAACAGCCAATTGTATTTTTGTCCTTTGCAAAGGTTTGTTAGCCTTCAAACTCGTAATTTGCTTGCATAATAAATTGCCACAATGGCAATTTGTCACCTTTGTGACCTTCTGGTATTTCAACTGCAAATACGCTTGGGTCTAAATTAGTATCTAGTGCAATAACACTTTTTTCATATACCGTTTGCTCAGAGTATGAATAACTGATCATTGAACTTAGCTCTCCTACCATAGAAAACCTCTGCTCTTCAGGTGGGAAATCTGGAGAGAAAGTATATTGTGCCCCAACAAATATACCTTTATCAAATATTCCCTCTGGTTCATTTTCATTCCAGTTACCGAAACGCATTAAATAGAAGGCTATAGATTTTTCTAAGTCATCAGTTATTTCTTGTCCTGCACAATATAATTTTACTTCACCAATTATAAAGTTTGCTTCACCTTCATCAGTAACTGTGGCGTCTTTAGATAAATCCGCAATAAATTCAATTCCCAGATCTGGCTCAGTAGCAATTGTCCTATCGCCTAATAACCACATCTCGTTTTTAGCTATAGCGTTTATAAAATCTATTGTGTATTTCTTTTTATGTTCTGATAAAGATGCTTTAGATAATAAAACCCATTTATTGTTGCGAGAGAAATATATTGCAATTAATAATGGGGTCGCATGTAAATCAGCATAGTTTTCTAGCTTTTCTAAATATGATTTGTTTAACGGGTAAGGTGACTTTACATTGGGGAAATGGCAGTTTTTTACTTCAATAAAATACTGTTTCCCATCGTTAAGCACAACCTTATAATCTGGAGCTTGAATATTCTCTTCAGTTGTAAATACCTCACCGCTATCTTCTTGTTTTATTAGGCGACATTTCCCTAAAGCTCCTGCAACATGAGCAAACAGAGATTCTATCCTTTTACCATGCATTAGATTCGGATTTTCTTGCGATGATTTTAGAGATTTACCAATTCTTTCCATAAAATCATTGGAATCTTCTTCCACAGATAACTTATAGCCATGCTCCCTCCCCATCGCTGTAAATAGGTCTATGACTTCAAATTTTTCAGGGTTACGTTTAACTCGTTTCAATAAAGGCTCCGATATCTAGTATGAAGGCTAACAACTTAGTCAATGACATTTGACGCTTTATAAACCTACAAATGTCCCTATTTTATAATCTATTTACCTTAACCATCAAATAAGAACCTGTAAACAATTACCTAACTTCCAATCAGTTTATGTTATTGCAAAAACACACCCAAATAGTAGAGAACAGTAATATTGGTAAACAGGCTCTGACCATACAAAGCATATTGTTTATTGAAATTCAGTCTGTGTTATTTAAAAAGGCGGTTACTTAATTTTAAAGCCTTTAAATTAAAACTTTTAAAAACACTGCTCAATTTACCCCCGCTAAATCGTTATACCTGCACAAATGTATTCAGCCATAGCGCTTTACGATATTATGCTCCTTTATATTTAATTTAACTTCAGGGCACATAATGACAACGCACACACCGCCTTCCCACTCAGCCAACACAGCTGAAAACACCTCTCTTATTTACGTAATTTTTATCTCTGCCGTAGCTGCTATTGGTGGCTTTTTATTTGGTTTTGACTCGGGCGTTATTAACGGCACGGTGTCGGCACTCGGT
Organism: Pseudoalteromonas sp. S3178; assembly: GCF_005886985.1. NCBI lineage: Bacteria > Pseudomonadati > Pseudomonadota > Gammaproteobacteria > Alteromonadales > Pseudoalteromonadaceae > Pseudoalteromonas > Pseudoalteromonas sp. S3178. Next base: position 58,293 of record NZ_PNCW01000038.1, read on the forward strand.
AATGCTTTTAATTCAAGCAGTGTGGCTACGGGCTTTAATGTAGCCTCGGTATTATTAGGCTGCGCCGTGGGGGCACTTGCAGCGGGGCCGCTGGCTGATAAGTTTGGCCGGCGTGCAATTATGATCATCACCGCGATTATTTTTGCCATTAGCGCCTTTGGTTCGGGCATTAGCGAAAGCTCGGCTGAATTTATTTTTTACCGCTTATTTGGTGGTTTAGGTATTGGTGCAGCATCGGTATTGGCGCCAGCTTATATTGCAGAGGTTGCGCCACCAGCCCTTCGTGGTCGTTTAGCTACACTTCAACAACTCGCTATTGTCTTGGGTTTATTTGCTGCGTTTTTAAGTAACTATTTAATTGCTGATGCAGCTGGTAGCGCGCAAAATATTTTAATGCTTGATATAGCCGCTTGGCGCTGGATGTTTTGGGCTGAGCTGGTGCCTGCAATACTGTTTTTAGTGGGTGTGTTGTTTATTCCTGAGTCGCCTCGTTATTTAGTGGCGCAAGGTAAAGTAGCCGATGCAAAAACGGTATTTAGTAAAATTTCGAACGACAACGTTGATGCGCAAATAAGCGATGTTAAAAGGTCTTTGCATAGCGATAAAAAGCCGAGTATTCGTGATTTATTTATTGATGGCAGTAAAAAAGTACACCCGATTGTATGGGCGGGTGTTGCGCTGAGTGTATTTCAGCAATTTGTGGGTATTAACGTGGTGTTTTATTACGGCTCTGAGCTTTGGCAAGCCGCTGGGTTTGATGAGTCGCAATCGCTATTTATAAATGTATTAGCGGGTACTACTAATATTGTATCGACCTTTATTGCTATTGCCCTTGTTGACAAAATTGGCCGTAAACCACTTTTACTTGTAGGCAGTGTGGGTATGTTTATTAGCTTAAGTGCGCTTACTTATATATTTGGCAGCGCAGGCCTTGATGAAGCAGGCAAGCTCGCACTTAGCGATAATATGGGTACGTTTGCGCTTATAATGGCTAACTTATTTGTAGTGTTTTTTGGTTTAAGCTGGGGCCCTGTTGTGTGGGTGTTATTAGGCGAAATGTTTAATAACCGTATTCGCGGCGCAGCGCTCGCTGTTGCAGCAAGCGCACAGTGGATTGCTAACTTTGCCATTACCATGACCTTCCCTATTATGCTGGCTAATATTGGCCTTGCAGGTGCATATGGCTTTTACGCGTTATCGGCACTTATTAGCATATTTTTTGTGGCTAAATACATTACAGAAACCCGTGGTAAAACACTTGAGTCTATGTAGGTTTTAAAAGCGGTGATATTAATTGCCAGCTAAAAAGGTATCGGGTGCTAACTACTTAGCGCCAAACCAACAAATATCAATTGAAATGGAGCAATCAGGCATAGGTATGTCTGTTGTTTGGAGAATTTAAAATGGTTACAGAGTTTACGCCAATAGCTGCAGCTACAGGTGGTGCTTTAATAGGTATAGCCTGCGCACTATTACTTGTTTTATACGGAAAAATAGCCGGTATTTCTGGCATTGTTAAATCTGTTTTTAATAAGCAAACGTCTGAGTCGCGTTGGAAATTATACTTTATTGTAGGGCTATTATTAGCCGGTATTGCTGTGCGTATATTTGCGCCATCTTTATTAGAAGGTGAGCTGAGCTTATCACCGGTGCTTATTGTTATAGCTGGGTTACTTGTTGGTATGGGTACCTCTTTAGCTAACGGCTGTACAAGCGGCCATGGCGTATGTGGTATGTCGCGCTTTTCTACCCGTTCTTGGGTTTCAACATGTACATTTATGGCCGTGGCTATAATTACAGCAAATCTGGTAGGGTAAAAAAATGACAGCAGTAATTCATGTTATTTTGGGGTTTATATTTGGTTTAGGGCTTATCATTAGTGGTATGACAAACCCTGACAAAGTACTTAACTTTTTAAATTTTCAAAACCAATGGGATGGCAGTTTAATTATTGTAATGGCGGTAGCTATGGGAATAATGATGCTTACGTGGTTTTGGGTTGCTAAAAAAGATAAACCACTACTTGATGAAACGTTTACTTTAAGTGATGTTAAAAATATTAGCCCTCGGCTAATAACTGGCTCGGTATTGTTTGGTTTAGGCTGGGGTTTAAGCGGAATATGCCCAGGTCCGGGGCTTGTACAACTGACCTCACTTAAAATGGAGTTTTGGTTATTCTTTGCAGCCGTACTTGGCGGTATGTGGATAGCTAAAAAAGTATAATCTTAACTATTTACCCTTCATTCAAACTGGCAGGTATAGGCTTGCCAGTTTAAACCCATTTAATTAACCCCTCCTTACTTGCTTAACCTAACTATTAGTTTAGGTACATAACTTGCTGCTTTACCCTTTAAGTTTTTAAAAAAGGGATCTGTAATGTCTGTTAATACGTTTTACAACCTAACAGAGCAGCCTTGGGTTGTTATTGCTATTTGCTTAGTTACGTTAACTATAGCCTTGTTTTGTATCCGCTTTTTTATAATGTACTGGCTCAAAAAGTGGACCTCTCATACAAAGTTTATTTTTGACAGCTTATTTATAGAGTCAATTTCTAAACCGCTCACCCTTTGCACAATAATTGTGCTTCTCACCATTATAGAGCAAGGACTTTTAATAAAAAATGAGTCTATAGCGCACTTTATTTCGTTTTCGACCATTAATATTATTCTGGGCTTAGTGGCTATTATTTTATTTTTTGATCGCTTTTTTGTTGGCACAATTAATTATTACAGCAAAGAGTCGGCGGTGATTTTTAATTCGCAAAGTATTATTAAAGGCGTTATTAGGGTTAGCGTTTTATCGGTTGGGATTTTAGTTTTAATGGGGACTTTAGGTATTTCTATTACGCCTATTATTGCCTCATTGGGTATTACCTCGCTTGCTGTGGCTCTTGCCTTACAACCTACCCTTGAAAACTTTTTTTCGGGTGTGCAGCTTGTTATAGATAAACCCATACGTGTGGGGGACTTTATTGAGCTTGAGTCAAAGGAGCAAGGCTTTGTAGAAAAAATTGGTTGGCGCTCTACGTGGGTTAAAATGCTGCCAAATAATATGATTATTATTCCTAATAGTCAGCTTTCTAAATCGCGTATTATTAATTACTTTTATCCCGAAAAAGAGCTAAGTGTACCTGTTGATGTAAGCGTTCATTACAGCTCAGACTTAGAATTTGTAGAGCAAGTAACGCTTGAAGTTGCTCGCCAAGTACTGATTGATCATGAGTGGGGCGTTGATGATTACAATACCTTTGTGGTGTATCACACCTTTGATAGCTCAAGCATTAATTTTACCGTAATGCTGCGTGCAAAAGAGTATTTTAATCGGTTTTGGGTTAAATCGGCATTTATTAAAGCGCTTCATAAACGCTATAACCAAGAAGGTATTGTGATCCCCTTCCCTATTACGGCCATTAACACTGCACAAGAAGCTGCTAATTTTAATAGTGATAAATAGGTATAAGGTAATACTTAAAAAAGCGCGAGATTAATCTCGCGCTAATAAGTATTAAAATTTATAGGTTACTTGGCCTACTATTTCACGCGGACTGCCAGGAAAGTGACCGTTGCGCTCACTAAAGCCACTTACTGCGTATTCTTTATCGAATAGATTATTGATATTTACACTTAATAACACATCGTCAAAGCGGGTAGTCCAACTCATGTCGAATACGGTAAAGGGTTTAACTTTTTGGCCGTCTTGGCTTATTTGCTCACTTACGTAATTTGCACCAAATGCAATAGACGAATCTATGTTATCGAGCGCAAAACGCGACCATAAACCAGCTTGATGACGTGGGGCATTAGCAAAACGAGTACCGTCACCGTAAGTGTCTCCAATTGAGTCCCCGGTGACTCCTTCTATTACAATTGTGTCGTTGTATGCGTAATTAGCGGTAACAGTCCAATTCTCTGTTAAATCACCCACCAGCGTTGTTTCAAATCCACGGCTTTCTACTTCACCTATATTAATAAGTGCAGCAATTCCGTCACCCGCGCCCGTGTCATTAGGGTTACTTAGTACAACGTTTTCTTTATTAATTTGATAAACAGCAAAGGTGCTCATAATTTTGCCATTCAGCCATTGGTTTTTCATGCCAATTTCGGTTTGTTTTCCGGTTTCTGGCGTTAAATTCCCCTCGCCCTCTATATCTTCTTGATCCTCTGAGGAGGTAGGGTTAAAGCTTTCTGAGTAATTTATGTATACCGAGGTGTTATCAGCGGGTTGGTATGTAAGAGCCACGCGCGGGGTTATATCGCTATCTGAATAACTAAATCCCGTTTCTTTATTTAGCTCTTTAAAATGATCGTAACGCAGGCCAGCAATAACAGTCCATTGCTCGTTAATGCTTAAAACATCTTGCAGGTAAATGCCAAAACGGTCGCTTTGTATTCCATCGCGGTTTAGGTCGGTTAAGTTATAAGTGCTTGGGTCTGTCTCGCCGTAATTTAAGTCAAATATGTTTAAATTAGTAACACCATCGGCTTCATAACGCGCTCGCAAATAATCGTATTCGGTATCAACGGTGTGGTAGTCGCCACCAAATAATACCTGGTGCGTTAATTGGCCTTGCTCAAAACTATAAATGAAGTCGGTGGTTAAGCTTGTTTCTTCGTTAGCGCGATATTGCTTACGGTATTCGCGTTTAATGGTTTCGTCATCAATGTTTGCTTCACCATCACCGTTTACATCTACCCAGCTTTGCGACTCATGGTAGGCTTGGTCGCGTTCGTTATCCATGTAACGTAGTGTGCTACTTACAGAAAAATCATCATTAAAGTAATGCTTTAGCTCGGCTTGCAGCACTAACGCTTCCATGTCTTGGTAGTCAACCGCTTCATTTGCGTTGTAACTTGGGTCAACTAAAAAGTTACCGTTGTCATCGACCGGTACACCACGTAAACGGTTACCGCCTAAGTCTTGTTTGATGTAGTCAACACTTGTGGTTAGTGTGGTTGAATCTGTTAAATCAAATAATAAACCACCGGTAAACTCGGTATTTTTTGAATCTGCATTATTACGAAAGCTGTCTTGCTCCTCGTAATAGCCACCTACACGATACGCCATGGTGTCGGTTAAACCGCCGGTCATATCAAGTGATGCACCATGCGTGTTGTAATTGCCAAGCGTTAGCTTTAGCTCTTTGCTTTGCGTGTACGAAGGCTTTTTAGTCACGTAGTTGATCATGCCGCCTGGCTCACCGCCACCATATAACGCAGAGGCTGGGCCTTTTAATACTTCTACACGCGCTACATTAAATAACTGCGGTACACCAAAGCCCGAGTACGGATCGCCGCGTACGCCATCGTAAAATACATTGGCATCGTCTCTAAAACCACGAAAAGTAACGCCTGAATAACTGTACTCACTTACCCCTGCTATTGAGCGGTATAAATCGGTAATGTCGCGCGCGGCTTGGTCAATAATAAGTTGCTCGGTTAATACCTGCGCAGATTGCGGTAATTTAATAAGATCTAAATCCGTTTTAGTACCAATTTTACTTTCGGTTTCTAGGTAAAACTGCTGAGCGCGGCCAGTTACTTCTATTTTTTCAATCTCGTTATTTTGCTCGGCAAATGCCACATTAGAAAAAGCAGAAAAAGACGCAGCAATACTGAGCGCCAAATATTTTTGGTTAAACATGTTGATCCAGAGAAGAGGTTTATAAAACGCCGCGAATGATAACGACTATCATTAACATGTGCAATGTAAATAATTTCATATTCATCCTTATTTTTCGAATGCAGAGTTTTTGAGTAACACACTAAATTTGCAGCTCAGCATTAAAAAAATTAATTAGCATTACTGGAATACGAAATTGATATAATATAACATACCTTAAATTGTAATTTAGTAAGATTATTAAATGATAAATAAACTGCCCGTCACAGTGTTATCAGGTTTTTTGGGGGCTGGTAAAACCACAGTACTTAGCCATATTCTTAATAACAGGCAAGGTAAAAAAGTGGCTGTTATAGTTAACGATATGAGCGATATAAATATCGATGCAGCCACTATTAAAAACGATGTATCGCTAAATCACAGTAACGAAAAGCTCGTTGAAATGAGCAACGGTTGTATTTGCTGTACCCTGCGAGAAGACTTACTTGTTGAAGTGGGCAAACTTGCCAAAGAGGGTCGTTTTGATTACCTCGTTATTGAATCAACCGGTATTTCTGAGCCATTACCTGTAGCCGAAACCTTCACATTTGCCGATGAAAATGGCGTATCTCTGGGTGATATTGCCACCCTTGATACTATGGTAACGGTGGTTGATGCCGTTAACTTTTTAAACGACTACGAACAAGCAAATGATATACAAGATACTGGCGAATCGTTAGGAGAAGACGACGAGCGAAGCGTAGCCGACCTACTTGTTGATCAAGTTGAATTTGCCGATGTAATCTTAATTAGTAAAACTGATTTAATTACAAACGATGAATTAAATAGACTCACTGCCATTTTAAATACGCTTAATACCCAAGCTAACATTATTCCTATTTCAAACGGCCATATTAATATTAACGAAGTGCTAAACACGGATTTATTTAATTTTGAACGTGCCCAACAAGCGCCGGGTTGGCTTAAAGAAATGCGTGGTGAACATATTCCCGAAACCGAAGAGTATGGTATTAGCAGCTTTAATTACACTGCGCGCCGCCCATTTGACCCAGAAAAGTTTTATCACTTTTTGCACAATACCGAGCAATTTGGCAAGCTCATTCGTTCTAAAGGGTATTTTTGGTTAGCAACACGCCCTTTATTTTGCACGCAGTGGAGCCAAGCTGGCGGCATAGCTCATTACGGATTTGCAGGTATGTTTTATAAAGCAATTCCTAAAAAAGACTGGCCCACAGAGCCCGAACTGCTTGCTGACATAAATAATAAATGGGTAGAACCCTTTGGTGACATGCGCCAAGAGCTTGTGTTTATTGGTCAATCTTTGAATCAACAAGCGATGACTAAAGCGCTTGATGATTGCCTACTCCCAGAAGATGCCGTACTTAAAGGTAAAGACTTTTGGAGAACCTATAACGACCCGTTTCCTATTTGGGAGGAAGAGTAATGAATGCCCTAGCCCCAATGACTGCGCAAATAAAGCCTGCGGAGCCGCTGTACCGAAAAGCAGCTAAAGAGTGTGACGCCAATGTATTGCCACAAATTTATAACCAAGACACTAACATTGTTATTTGGCAAAGTGACCTTGAGAAAACATTAACAAATGCAGTTAATGCATTCATTAGCGCAAATGCTTTAAAGCCACTAGAACTTGCGGTATCGCCCGAGGATGCGTTTGATCAATTAATAAAGGCGCTTAAGCCAGAAGATAATAACCGCGATGAAATTAAAGCTCTTTGTGAAGACATTGCCTTACTTGTTGAAATGTTTTGCTGCCTGTTTGATTTAAAACGCGCCGGTTTAAGGCTAAGAATATTAGATAAACCCATGTGCCCGCGTTTTCATGTAGACAAAATTCCGTGCCGGCTAGTGACTACCTATCAAGGTGTTGCTACGCAGTGGTTAAATCACAGCGATGTAAACCGCTCAAAGCTAGGTATTGGTAATTTAGGTAAACCCGAAGAAGAGTCTGGCTTATTTAAAAGCCTAAATAATATTAATCAGCTAAAGCAAGGTGATGTTGCCCTGCTTAAAGGCGAGTACTGGGATGAAATCGAAGGTGCAGGGCTAGTGCATCGCTCGCCACCGGTGGCTGCAAACGAGCAACGGTTATTGCTCACCCTTGATTTCATTTAATTCGCTAGGTATTGCATTACATAAAAAACGCTCCATAAAGGAGCGTTAATCAAAAGTATCATTTACTAACCGAGAGCAGACTTAAGCTGATAACTGCATTGGGGTATCTGTTGCAGATGCTTTTTTCATACTGCCTTCTTGCTCTAGGCGAATATGCCAGCTAAACGCTTCTTCGAGTAAATGCGGGGTATGCCCGCCACGCTCACAAGCGCGATTGTAATAGTCTAACATTGCTTCGCGATACTCTGGGTGCACACAATGCTTAATAACTTGTACAGCACGCTCACGTGGTGCTAAACCACGTAAATCAGCTAAGCCTTGCTCAGTTACTAAAATATCAACATCGTGCTCGTTATGATCAACATGGCTCGCCATAGGCACAACGCTTGAAATAGCACCATTTTTAGCAATCGACTTAGTCACAAATATTGCTAAATGAGCATTACGAGCAAAATCACCTGAGCCGCCAATACCATTCATCATTCGTGTACCACACACATGTGTTGAATTTACGTTGCCATACATATCAAACTCAAGTGCAGTATTAATGGCAATAATTCCTAAACGGCGCACTATTTCAGGGTGGTTAGAAATTTCTTGAGGGCGTAAGACTAGCTTGTCTTTGTATTTTTCTAAGTTATTAAATACTTGTGCATTACAACGCTCAGACAACACAATTGAGCTGCCTGATGCAAAACTCATCTTACCTGCATCAATTAAGTCAAACGTCGAATCTTGCAGTACCTCTGAATACATTGTTAAGTCTTTAAAGTCAGAGTCGAGTAGCCCCATCATCACCGCATTAGCAATGTTACCAATGCCTGCTTGTAATGGACCTAAATTAGCTGGTAATTTATTTTGAGCCACTTCTTCTTTAAAGAAGTTAACTAAATGGCGCGCAATTGATGCTGTGTCTTCATCTGGGTCGGTAACGGTCGAAAACGAATCGCTTTGGTTAGTAAAAACAATACCAACAATTTTTGCAGGATCGATAGGAATAGCAGTGCTACCAATACGGTCGTCTACTTTAACTAACGGCATTGGTTGGCGAGTAGGACGATACGATGGAATGTATATATCGTGCAAACCTTCAAGATTAGGGTTATGCAGCATATTAATTTCAACAATGACTTCTTTTGCAAAAATAGCAAAACTCGCTGAATTACCAACCGATGTAGTTGGCACAATATGCCCTTCTTCGGTAATGGCAACGGCTTCAATAACAGCTACATCAGGCATAGTTAATTGATGATTACGTAAATGCTCAACCGTTTCAGATAAATGCTGATCAATAAACATTACTTCACCGTTGTTAATCGCTTTACGTAAAGTGCTATCTACCTGAAAAGGCATACGACGCGCTAAAATGCCCGCTTCGGTTAGAAGCTTATCGAGATCATTTCCTAATGAAGCGCCCGTCATTAAATTTATTTTGATTGGATTTTTTTTGACTTGCTCAATTAATGCCCTGGGTACTGCTTTAGCTTCTCCGGCACGAGTAAAACCACTCATCCCTACAGTCATTCCATCCTTAATAAACAGACTTGCCTGCTCAGCAGACACAACTTTATTGTGCAGATTACTATTGCGAATACGTTCCAAGTTCATTTTGAGCCCCTTTCTAAATTTAGCATTATTCTAATCCTAACTTCGTACTACACAATCTAGACTTAAGTCGCATTTACGCCATTAGGATGACAATACAATAAAAAAACAAAGGGGTTTACTCTACAGTTGCAAAAATAATCAAATAAAATAACATTTGCAACATCATGTACATGCTGAATTTTAAAATAATGGTGTTTTATTTTTAAATAAATAATTTTTTGAATAGTTAGGTATTCATGATTAATTTTTTAACTCGTGGTGTAAACCGCAACTCCATGTTTTGCATATTACTAGTTCAAGACCTTACTGATCACCGCGTACAAGTCTTGTGTGTTTACAGGTTTAGATACAAAGTCATCCATACCTACACTTAAACAGCGCTGTTTATCGTCTTCGTAAGCGTTTGCAGTAATGGCAATAATTGGTACGTGTTCGCCACTTTGCTCTTCGTTGGCACATATTACTTGTGTACATTCGTAACCATCCATATTCGGCATTTGGCAATCCATTAAAATTAAGTCAAACGACTGGCTTTCTAATATTTTAAGTGCCTTAACCCCATCGTTTGCCATTGTTAGTTCTGCTTTGCTTGGCTCTAACATTTTTACAATTACTTGGCGATTTATAGGGTTATCTTCCACCAAGAGTAATTTTTTGCTACCAAGATCAGGTACTGATTGCGACTTTACTGCGGGTGTGGGCTTTATAAACTCAGCTTTAGGCGCATTAATGTAAAACTTAAGCATGCTCCCTTTACCGGGCTTACTATTTAAAGATACTTCACCCTGCATTTTTTTAATTAACCCTTTGCTAATGGCTAAACCTAGCCCGGTACCACCGTATTTACGTGCAACACCTACATCAGCTTGTGTAAACTCACTAAACAATAACGATTGCTGATCTTTTGCTATGCCTATGCCGCTATCAGACACACTAACAAATAACTGCTGGCCACTGTAATCAAACGATAAACGCACAAACCCGCGCTCAGTAAACTTGTACGCATTAGATAACAAATTAATGATAACTTGATTTAATCGTAAGTCATCAACATTAATACATTCAGGTAGAGTGTTACTGCATTCGACAATAAATTGCACATTGTCGGAGCTTACAATGGGTGAAAACAACGATTTAATATTTTCGATAAACGGCGCTAAGTTTGTAGGACGCGGGCTAATTTGCATTGCATTAGCCTCAATTTTAGAAAAATCTAAAATATCGTTTAAGATTTTCAATAAGTTTTGAGCACTTTTTTGTTGAGTATCTAAAAGATCTCTTTGCTCGTCGGTTAACGAACTATCACGCAGCAATACCTCACCCATGCCCAAAATACCGTTCATTGGGGTGCGTAGTTCATGACTCATATTTGCTAAAAACTGCGATTTAGCCACATTAGCTAAATTAGCACGCTCTACTGCTTGTTTAAGCTTGTTAGTTTGCTCAGCAACTTGTTTTTCTAGCTGCTGGTTAAACTCACTGAGTTGTTTGTTTAGGTCTTGGTTTTTTATATTTGACGCTTGCAGGTTTTCTATTGAATGCTGCAGCGCAGTGGCTAGCATTTCAAACTGCTGCTGTAGTTGCAGTACTTCTTGCCAACTTGAATCTGTATTAAAAGTATGTTTTTTTGATTTATTAAAGCTTTGCATTAAATTAGTTAAACCACTGATTGGCTGCACTAATAAATTTGCAAGTTGGCGTACAAACAGCACCACCATAATAATTAGCATAGCGCCTAGCAAAATACTTGGCAGCCACGCTTTGGCTACAGCCATACTCAAATGTTTACGATTATAAAAAGTGATTACTTGCCATTTGCTCTGCGGATTAACATATTTAGAACTATGGTAAACCTCGTTATTATTGGAACGAAATAAATTTTTATCGCCCATATTACGTGCATTAAAACCATCTTCGTTAAAATCGGTTAATATTTTAAACTGCTCAAGCGAGCTAAAAACCACTTTTTGTTTATCATCTAGTACAACTAATTCACCTGTGTTTTCAAATAAATTAGGAATAAACTGCTCTAATCGTCCAAGCTTTAACGACCCCTCTACAACGCCGTAAAACTCGCCATCACGATAAATAGGTGCAGACAGCGCAACAATGGCTTCATTGCCAAGCCCTCGCCCTTGAAACACACCACCGCTATAACCAAGAGGATACTGCTTAGCCTGATTAAAGTACTCGCGATCAGTGACATTACGCTGCGCCTTAGTTAATCCCGCTATAAGGTTATTAGGCGACGTTATTTCAACAAAACCGCTAGGGTTGGCATACAAGCTTGTAGTAAACCCAGGAAATAGATTCATTAGCCTTTTTAACTGCTGCTCACTATCTGTGCCCGCGCTTATGGCGTCGCTACTCATTACAATGGCATTTTTATGAAACGTTAAATAATCACTTAATTGAGTACTTATATATTTGGCTTTTTCTTCAAGCTGAGCATCTACCTCATACTCTAACCGAGAGTGGTGATCGTTCACTAAAATTACACTGGTAAGCAGTATAACCAATATGATAATAACGCTTACAACATAGCTAAGAATGCGTGCAAGAGGCCTGCCCTGATAGGCACGGCTGGCATGGGGTACAAATACACTAAATAAATCAACTAAAGCTAAGCTAATTAACGCATTTATGAGGTACTTTGATATTGCAACAATTAGCGTTAACCACGGCAGACCAATAAGAAACTGCCCTATTCCCCAAATTATAGGTAAACCAACTAACAGCCAAAAAACAGTACCAAGAGGGAGTATGGGTTTAGAGCGGCGTAAACAAAAAGTGTAAAGCCAAAAAAGCTCGAGTAAATACACAATACTCGGCCAGCAATGCCCCCACCTATAAAGCAAAAAGCCAGATACAATCGCAAGGCTTAAACACGCATAACGCAGCCCAATAAACACCAAGCTACATAATACAAATACTTGCCCAAATAAAAACTCAGAACTGTCGAAAAAATATAACGGCGAGAGGTTAACTAAACCACCTAGCAACCCTAATAAAACAGCGAGTGTCCACTTACTTCTTTGAGGCATTACTTCAACCCTAGAGTACTTTGTTAACACGCAGTGTTAAATTAATATAATTGCTACATTATTGCGTACAAGTTAGAAGTTGTCTAGCGAGAAAAGGAGCAGGAAACTATTAGGTATTATGGATTAATTTAGTGAAAGAACATAAATATTAAGGAGTTAGAGATATACACCCAATGTTGCTTGAAGTATAAGTTGGCATAACCAAACTCGGTTTTATTGGTCCACAGCGACAAAAGTGAAGTGTAAGTTGACATAAAGTTGAATTATGAAATGGCATAAAGTGACTGGTTTTCTTAAATTAAAAAGCTCAAGTAAAACTAAAAGCTCCTGATACCAAAGCCAGTTTTTTAATGCTAAAAAATTCCGATTAATTTAGTAGAAATAGATAGTTCTCATTAAGACTTAAACACCGTTAAGTTTCAATTTTTGATGGTGAAGAAATGATCGGGAAAATTTTATGGGGTATCTGTGTCGATGACATGACGTACCGATTCGCACCAAACGATTACATTAGCTCATCGAGAATAGTGGAAATATCACCTAACAATCAGTTAATCAAAACCGCTAGCGGTAGCCTTTATCAAGTTATTGGCAAAGGCAAAAAAACCGAAGTGCAAATGAGAGGTTTCCAACTCCTTCGGCACGGATTTTCACCTGAGCAGATCACCCAATTGAATTTGGCACCAAACAATTATTTTCATTGACTCAAAAAAACAAAACCAGCTTCCGCTGGCTTTGGGTTGAGAGCAAATAAATAGGACCTCGACAACTGAATCCTAGCCCCGACTAGCGAAGCTTTGGATTCAAAGAACACATTAGCCTCGTATACTTACCAGAAAGTTAATCATATTTTGACTTTCCATATCTTCACCATAACAATCGTCAGGTAGCTCATTATCTTCATTCAAAATGTTAATATCAGCCCCATTTGATACTAAAAGCTTCACTTGCTCCAAAGTTTCAGATAAATGCAAAGGGGTATCACCATACATATTTAACGAGTTAACATTCGCACCATTGTCGATCAACAGTTGAACAATTTTAGAGTCATTTTGTATATGAAGTGGAGTCTGCCCATCATCTCTTGAAGCATTTACATCTGCTCCTTTATCAATAATAAGTCTCAAAACTTCATAATTTTGATTAAAGTGCAGCGGTGTAATTCCTCCTTGCGCTTTAATGTCAGCATTTCCTCCTTCATTTAAAAAGTTAGTTGCCTCAATAACAGATGCCGTCGTATGCAATATTGATAATGTACTTACAAACTTTTCATTCATTTTACTTTCTCTTTTTAACTTTCCATTTTCCTTTTTTGTTCACCACAACATTTGGTAACGTTGAAGCCGCATTTCTTGTTTTCTGATCTGTTATAGTCTTTTGTACATGACCGTGATAAGTCTCTTTATTGCCACTTGTCTCATGTTTATCTAAAACTACTACTTCACCATTACCTTGGTCAACACCTACCCTACGAGGGGATGTTTCCTTTATTTGAACCGAGTTATCAAGTGCTTTTTGGCCATCTTTTGGTGCCTTACTGACATCCCCTTTATCTTCCTTACCATGCTTATCGTAAGTACTATCATCGTAAACTCTTTTTGGAGTCCAATCATCTGGGTTATCTATGATGTCCTTGATCATTTCAGCGAAAGCTACCGCTGCCTCGCCGGGTTCGCCTCTTCGCCTACTCACTTCACCAGTCGGATCAACCATGTTTATAGGATCATTATGCACATAAGCATAAAGATTCATCTGGTCTTCATAACCCACAGGGTCAGTTTGCAGGAATCGCCCTAGCTTTGGATGATAAATCCGTGCTTTGTAGTAGTACAGCTCAGTGCCCGGGATTAAGATTTGCCCTGTGTAACGGAAACGCGATGAGCTGGTGTTAATCGGCTCTCCAAATGGGCCGTATTTATGCGTAGCGACAATTGAACCTGAGCCATTCGTTTCACTAATAATTGAACCGCGTTCATCTGCGTGTAAATAGCGCTTGTTGCCTGTGCTACTGCCTTCATACCACACCAGCGGGTCATCTTCGCCAATACCATGAACATAACGACGTAATAGACTACCGCTGCTGTTGTATTCCGCAACCAGTTCGTTTGCATCGTATAAGAAGGTCGTTTTAGTGCCATTGAGTGTTGAGTCATTTAATCGCCCCGTCGCATCATAGCCAAGCGCTAAGCTGGTACCTGACTTAGACGCAGACGTTAATCGGTTATGCGCATTGTAGTTATAGCGCAATTGCCATGTGACACCCTGATTATATTTTGCACTAATTAAAAGTTAGTGCAAAATATAAAAAATACAACAAACATTAGGATGGGTGTCTTCTTTGTTTTCTTTTAGGATGGGTGTCTTCTTTGTTTTCTTTTAGGATGGGTGTCTTCTTTGTTTTCATAAGGCCAAATTACGGTTTCACCATCTGGTTCAAAAAAATAACTACATTCTAATTTATCCAAATACCCGTTTTTAAACCAAAACAATATACCCAACCCATCGTGGTCCAAACACTCTAGAGAACTATCTTCATCAGTAGACCAGTCTTCATCTTTAGCTATTTCATCTGAACACTTTGCGACTAATTTTCTAACGGTATTTTTTGGCAAATTGTAGAGGTCTCTATTAAATAACTCGTAACCATACCCCAAGACCGTTACACAGCCCAGTCTGTAGTCATCATCACACTCAAATGAAAGGCATAATTTCAGGTTGAAATAATAGAATCTTGAAGCCTGATCGTGTGTCACAGAATTATACTCAATCTCTTCTCTGCGATCAGGCTCTCCTAACATCAAAATGACATCAGACTTATTCATACCGAATTTAACTTTTCCTACCCCAACTCCGGGAATTATTTCCAATTCAAATTACCTTTTGGTATTTAACGTTTTTTGGTTCGACTATGCTCTTCGCCTTTTGCTTTCTTTTGAGCATCTTCTTTAATATTTTGAATTTTTTTGTTGATTTTAGCTTTCTCTTTTTTATTAGCGCCACCAAGTTGTGATTCAAGCTTCTCAATTTGCTTTTCAGCCTTTGTCATCGCTCTGCCACTATCACCATGCTTCTCATTTTTACTGCTATCACCTTTGCCTTTTTTACAAGCATTATGCACCCACATATTCGTCTTACCAACAAAGTATGTGTGATCAATGTCTACAGTAAAATTATAAGCATATTGTGGTTCTTCGTTAGCCTGTATAGACGCAATAGTAATATCGTTTTCAAACTTTGGTCCAGAAACAATAGTGCCAACTTCAATATTACCAGCCGCTAACCACCCTAGGTTATCTACATAAAATGGATGTTCTGCTGTTGTGGTAATAGGCTCTTCTACGCCATTCTCATCTACAACTGTAAATGTAATAGTTTCTTCATGCCAGTCCTTAAAAGTATCAGCAGCCAAACTTACTGGCAGAATACTTCAGGCAAAGAAATGCAAAAACTGACCCTGATTGTTCTACTGCTTCATTTCTTTTCTAAAATAGAAATACAGAAAAATACTCCCTATAGCATTAAATAAAATTAAGACTAAAACTGTTATAAAAAAGCTTTTTTTCCTAATAACGCTAGCTACTAAGGGCATAATCAAAAGAGCTATAAATGCCCCAATTTGCGTTACGTATACAGCCAAGTGTAGTATTCTGTAGGACTCATCAAACACTGACGCCGTAACTAGAAACGTTAAAACTGCTAAAACAAATAAAATTATAAAATTGCGCCATAGTGAGCCGACATTTTTCACCGAAAAGTTAGTGTTTTTCATTTAGTTTATCCAAGTTAACTTCTGCCGCCACTTTAAAAAACCCTAAAGTAACTTCAACTTTTAATTTATTTTCATTGTTCAAGGATACATTCCCTGATTTTATTTGCCCAGTTAATTTAGGTCCTTCTTTAGTGACAGAAGTCACTTTAGGCACACCTGTACGACTATCGGATTTTTCTTCTACCTTAAATAGCTGCGCTTTAGCACTAGCAACATTTGAATCTATATTGGCTAACACTTCAATTGTTGTAACATTTTCAGGACCGTGGTCCCCATTTTGAACAGTCATAGAAGCTTCGCCACCAAACGTTGCTTTAGCATTGGGTGTTTTTATGCCAATCTTCGCTCCGATAGCAGGTCCCGCACTTACAGTTGTTGCTTGTCTTAAGGCTCTGTTTTGTTCAGGGGTAATCATCAATGATTTCGGATTATAAGAGTTTTTCCCCGTCGGATCCGTAGCATTGACTGGATCATTTCCCACATACGCGTACCAGTTCATGCCGTCTTCGTAGCCTATGGGGTCGGTCTGCATAAAACGCCCTAATTCAGGGTGGTAAACCCGTGCTTTGTAGTAATAAAGCTTAGTACCAGGGATTAAGATTTGCCCTGTATATCTAAAACGCGATGTGCTGGTATTAATCGGCTCACCAAATGGGCCATACTTATGCGTTGCTATTATTGAACCTGAGCCATTCGTTTCACTAATAATTGAGCCGCGCTCATCTGCGTGTAAATAGCGCTTGTTACCTGTGCCACTACCTTCGTACCACACTAGCGGGTCATCTTCGCCTATACCATGAACATAGCGACGTAATAGACTACCGCTGCTGTTGTATTCCGCAACCAGTTCGTTTGCATCATATAAGAAGGTCGTTTTAACTCTATTTAAAGTAGTATAATTTAAACGCCCTATTGCATCATAACCAAGCGCTAGGCTGCTACCAAGTTTAATTGCTGATTTTAGGCGGTTATGCGCATTATAGTTATAGCTCCAACCATCATAACTTATTAAATTGCCGTTATTATCATAGGTTAAACTTTTACCACCAACACTCGTGTATTGGTTTAAATCGTTCGTGACGTAATCTTGCTCACCAATAGTTGGAATTTGAATCTGGTAATTATTATTACTAACAGTTTTCGATTTCAGTTGATTTGCGTAGTTATAAACGAAATTAGCGTTATTGATACCCGTATGATTAAATTGGCTTACGCGTCCTTTTGTGTCGTAAACTACAGAGCTAGATCAGTAATCAGTATTAAGTCACGTCCATCCTGCTTAGCGATGGCTTGCTTTTCAATAAAACGTGCACGAAAGTCTTCGTCGGCAATTTTGCTTTGCGGTTTTACTTCTATAAATTTTTGCGTGCCGTCTGTGTGGGTAAGTAAAAAGTCAGGTGTGTAACCGCAAGTACGGTTATCAAACTCATATTCGTAACCTAGTGGTTGTGCTTCAAATGCGGCTATTGATGGTGAAAATTCAAAATGGAAACATGCATCAAACTCTAAAGAGGTTTCGAATAAATTTATGAGGGTTTTTATACGGGCGTGTTTTATTTTGCAAATGTGAGTGAGCCATTTAACAATTTGGTTAATACTAAACTATGTCACTTTATGCTTCTGGTTTATGTCATCTTTTAGTACAAATATGTCAACTTATACTTCAAGCAACACCCAAATTAAAATTTGGGTGGCAGTCTTACCAGCCACATCTCGGCACACACGTCACAAACTGTGGCTGCTCCCTTCCGGGCCTGACCAGGTTCGCCTGCTAGTGTTGCGAGAGGACCAATAAGACTACCATTGAGGGCCTTGGTTGGCGCGGGAGGGATTATCTCTACTTTTACTGTGTTATTCAAGGGATAATCAAAAAAGAAAGTGCGATTGCATATTTCATATACAATCGCGGCATATTTAGCTGTTTTAGTGCGTATTAATTGCTCTCTAACTGCGCTTTTATATTACGAAGTGCTGCTTTTACTTTTTTCATGTTTTCTGGGCCCATGCGTAAAAGTTGCTTTTGAGCAGCAGGAAGTTGTTCCCATTCAGAAAATGCATACTGATAAGTAACCGAGTCACGTAGTAACGGCAAGTCACCTTCAGGTTCTGGCGTATCGAGTAATAAATCGATAGCATCTTCCAGCGCTTGATTAAACTCACCATCACCGTAGCCAATTTCACTGTAAGCATTATTTATAAGTGGTTTATATTCTTCGTACATACGCACAGCTTGTGCTGCACTCATACTTGTAAACACTTTTACATAAGGGGTGTAACGCTCGTAGCTATTAGGGTCGATTGTTAAAATGTCACCTTCGTTTACACTAAACTCTTCTTCTGGCTTAACCACTGGTGTGTGCTTTTTAGCAATTTTACCTTTGGCTATGTTATCTATAAATACAACGCCACGGCGAATTACGTCGTCGGTTACCATTAGGCTCATTACTGAATCACTTAGGTATTCGTCGATTTTTGCTACTACTACGTCGTCACTTTCATCAAGCGTTGGTAGTGGCTCTACTTCAGGCTCTGGCTCAATTGGGCTCTGTGCTGGCACTTCTAAGTTTTCTGGTTTTTCTGGCATAACCGATGGTGCATCAACAACAGGGTCGTTTTCTGGTTTAAGCTCCATCATTGGTTGCTCTTTTGGTGCTTGCTCTACCTCTGTGCGTTTTTGTGGCTCGTCACTTGGTTTTAAAAGTACAAATGCGGCAGCACACACCACAATAATTAAAATAATAACGGCGAATAAAAAGTTGTTATTAGGCGGACGTTTTTGAACATCTGACGCTTCTGGTTTATCTGACATACAAACTCCATAAAAATTAAAATGCATTATCACTCAGAGTGCTCTGAATGGAAAAAATTCATTATGAGTAAAAACTATTACTGTAACTATTTTAGCTTACAAATATAAATGTAAGCTTACTATACGTAGTAACTCAGTTATCCTTTGATTCTTCTAGCTTAAAGACTTACAGTTAATAAATAAAGTAAAGACGTTGAACAGTTTAAACACCAATATGAAAATCAAGCAAGTCGATCCAGAAAAACCAAAAATTGCTCTGTTATTAACAGGGGGTGGCGCACGAGCCGCTTATCAAGTGGGTGTTTTAAAAGCCCTTGCCCACAGCATGCCACGTACTGCTCCTTTGCCGTTTAGGGTAATAAATGGCACCTCAGCTGGAGCAATTAACTCAGCTGCTTTAGCGTGTTATGCCTCTTGTGCGCATTTAGCTGTGCGTAAACTTGAGTCGGTTTGGAAAAACTTTTCGACCTCTATGGTGTATAAAAGCGACTTTTTAAGTGTATTTGGCCATATTGCACGTAATATTTTAACCAGCTTTCAGTCTGAGCATATAAACCATCCTCCTGCGAGCTTATTAAATAATCGCCCTTTGCGGGGGCTGTTAAACGAAATTTTAGATTTACACCGAATTGAGCGTAATTTACACCGTAATTACCTAGATGCATTGTCGATTACGGCCTCTAGTTACACGACCGGCGATTCTGTGGCGTTTTTTCAGTCAAACACACAAACATCGTGGCAGCGTGCTAAGCGCGAAGGCCAAGCAACGCGTATTAATGTAGAGCATTTAATGGCCTCAAGC
Organism: Pseudoalteromonas sp. S3178; assembly: GCF_005886985.1. Taxonomy (NCBI): domain Bacteria; kingdom Pseudomonadati; phylum Pseudomonadota; class Gammaproteobacteria; order Alteromonadales; family Pseudoalteromonadaceae; genus Pseudoalteromonas; species Pseudoalteromonas sp. S3178. The sequence goes on from NZ_PNCW01000038.1 coordinate 78,077, forward strand.
GCCATTCCTATGGTGTTCCCTAGTGTGAATATTTATAACCATTATTTTGGTGATGGCTCAATACATCAGCTTTCGCCTTTAAGCCCATCTATTCATTTAGGGGCAGAGAAAATATTTATTATTGGGGTCGATCAACCTAAAGAGCTTCACCCTCCTGGGTATTCTCCTCATTACCCGGGCCTTTCGGCTGTGGCTGGGCATTTACTCGATAGTGTTTTTACCGACACCATGCAATCGGATTTAGAGCGTTTAGACCGTATTAATCGCACTTTAGGGCTACTACCCGCTCGCGATAAACATCAAGAGCTTAAGCAAATTGATACGTTTGTAATTAACCCATCGCAAAACTTTAATGCTATTGCCGCGCAATACTACAACGACATGCCATGGGCTATTAAAGTACTACTGCGTACAATCGGTGTTAAAAAGCATTCACAATCGAGTTTAACCAGCTATCTATTATTTGAAAAACGCTACACCCAGCATTTAATGCAAATAGGCTTTGAAGACGGTATGAAAAAATTACCGGAGATACGCAAGTTTTTAGAACTAGATTAAGCCCAAACAGGCACGTTACTCTATTCCATCGAGCAGGTAGTGTTCTACCCGCTCCACCCTCCTAGGTTTGCCTTGTAGTACAAGTACATCGTTAGCATAGAGCGTTGTTTGCTCATCGGGCGTATCTATTTCTCGCCCTTCTCTGCGCAGTGCTTTAACTATTACTCGGCGTTTAGCTAAATTTAACTCTTCTATTGCCTTATTAACTGCAAAGGCTTGCGGCGGTAGTGCAACCACATGTAAATACTCTAAGCGGTCAGTTGAGGTTTCTTCACTGTCTTTAAAGTAGCCCGCGTAAAAGCTTTGCATTAGCGGGTAACGGTTTCTACGCTCTTTACTCACTCGGCGTACAATGCGTGTCATGGGTACGCCCGACATAGATAAAACATGCGAGACAAGCATTAAGCTCGCCTCTAGTGACTCAGGTACAACTTCTGTTACACCTAACTCTTTTAAGTAATCTAGCTGGCTGTCGTCACGGGTTCTTATCAGTATTTTTACATTGGGGGCGAGCTGTTTTATGGCATCTATAACCACTTGTGCGTGCTCAAGTTCTGTAAAGGTAATAATAACTAAACGCGCACGTTCTACACCTGCGCACTTTAAAATATCTTTTTGCTTAACATAGCCAAATATTACAGGCTCACCGGCGGCTTTACCTTCTTGAACCAAAATAGGGTTACTTTCTATTGCTACATAATCTATGGCTTCGGGCTTTAAAAACCGCGCTATAGTTTGCCCAACCCGAGAAAAACCACAAATAACAACATGCTCGTTGTAAAGCGTACTGATTTGCGGCTCACTTTCCCAAGTCATACTTGGGTGCTCTAAAATTCCTAATTTGTTTAAAATAAAGGGCGTTTTATCAATTAAAAATGGCGTTATTGCCATAGATAACACTCCAAGTGCAATTAAAAACGAAGCCTGTTCAGAGTTTAATAACTGGTGCTGCCCAGCAAGGGCAATTAACACAAAGCCAAACTCTCCCATTTGCCAAAGCATAATGCCACACGCTAAGGAGTCTTGGTTTCGCTCGTGCATAAGCCGTGCACTAAGCGCCACTACGGTAATTTTTAATATTAATAAGCCAAGTAAGGCACCAATAATGAGTAAACCGTGGGTAAGTACAAATAAAATGTCGAGCTGCATACCAACGGTTACAAAAAACAACCCCATTAAAATATCGCGAAACGGCCTTATATCGGCCTCGAGCTGGTGCCTGTAATGGCTCTCGCCTAACATCATACCCGCTAAAAAAGCCCCTAAGGCCATAGATAGGCCAAACATATAAGTTAATAAGCCAGCAAACAGTGCAACCAAAATAGTAGTTAATACAAACAGTTCATCGGTACGTACTTGGGCTATTTCGTTAAATACTTTAGGTAACACCCACTTACCAATTGCCCACAATAAAACACATACAAACGCCCCTTTAGTTAAAGCAAAGGCTAATGCCCAACCAATACTTTGCGAGCCACTTGAGGCAAACAACGGAAGAATAATAAGTAAAGGGACTACAGCTATATCTTGAAATAGCAGTACACCTACGGCCAATTGCCCACGGCGCTGGTTTAATTCACCGGTTTCTTTTAATAGCTTTACCACTACAGCCGTTGAAGAAAGGGCCATTATTGTGCCAATGGTAAAACTGGTAAGTAAGGAGAAGTCTAAACAATATAAAATAATGATGAAAAGTAAGCTGGTAACACCCACTTGCAAGGAGCCAAGCCCAAATACGAGGTTGCGCATTGCCATTAGCCGCGAAATAGAAAACTCTAATCCCAAGCTAAAGAGTAAAAATACAATGCCTAGTTCTGCTACAAATTCAATTTCATGCGATTGGGCAAGCCAACCAATGCCATGACTGCCCGCTAAAACGCCTGTTGCTAGGTACGCTAAAATAGGTGGCAACCCAATGCGCTTAAAAAACCACACAAAGAGTACTGCCGCTACCAACAAGCCAAAAATTTGAGCATTTATACTTTGCAAATACAGCCTCGCGCTTAAATTAAGAGGAGCTTATAAGTAAATATAGCAACCATATGTTTATCAAGCAATTTTAAAATATGGCACAAAAATCGCTTAGTTATTGCAAAGCAACACCCTCGGGGGAGATTTTAATGGAAAACGTCCATATTTTGACACAACGTGTATCTGGTCGCGGCGACTTTTTGCCGTTTTCGGCCGAACATACACAAATAAACGAGTCTGCGGCAACGCATGATCTTGTTACAGAGCTACAAACAAGCCTAGTTATTGAAGATGTTTTAGCTATTTATGCAAAATTTGCTAAAAAGTTACTTAATTTTTCTGGATTGCAGTTTCAATCAACACTTGGTACTGCGCAAACCTCAGACAGCAACACCAATACTACGCCTTATATATTTGATTTATCTATTGGTAAAGACCACTTAGGCCAGCTAATTTACTTTAGCCAATTTAAGCTAAATGCAGCGATTGAAAGCAAGCTACGTACTTTGCACTCGGCACTTGTTTACCCATTGCGTAACGCAATGATGTATAGCCGCGTATTAAAACTTGCTACAAAAGATGCATTAACGGGTTTAAATAACCGCAGTCAATTTAATGACTTTTTGCTTCAAAAGCTTGAAAACTGCCGTCGTTACCAACGCCCATTTAGCCTAATGCTACTTGATTTAGATAACTTTAAGCAGGTTAACGATAACTTTGGTCACAAAGTGGGTGACGATACGCTAAAAGAATTCGCAAAAGTATTATGTAGCAGCATAAGAGGCACTGATTCGGTGTTTAGATTTGGTGGTGATGAGTTTGCATTACTTATTGAAGACCCTGAATTTACGACCAATAAAGTAATTGCTGAGCGTATTATGCGCCTAGTAAGAAAGTCGCCTTTAATGTCTCAATACAAAGTAACAACCAGTATTGGCTTTTCTTTGGCAAGCAGCCAAGATTGCGAAAACGAAATATTTGCTAGAGCCGATAAAGGTTTATACAAAGCAAAAGCATCTGGACGTAACTGCGCAAAAGCATATTAGTATTTACTTAACTGCATTGAATAAAAAAGCCTAGCTTCCCCCGCTAGGCTTTTTTATTGCTAAAATTCCAATCTTAAAACTTTGCTCTCACCAATTTATAAATAAACAACGCAGCACAAAAGCCAAAAAAGAAGCCGCTCACTAAATTAAGTAATGCGGTAATACTCGCAAGCGGAGTAAATAGCACTAAAACCAGTGGTAAGCTTACGCCTAAAATAAAGAACAACCCACCTCTACCTAACCAATACGCAAGCAATAAAGCCGCGGATATCACACCACCGGCAACAGCATAACCTAAAGTAATTATGTTTAGCTCTAGCAATACATTAGCTATAACAGCAATTAAAGCTGTTATTAACATGCCCATTGGCGCTTTGTTAACTAACGACAACCCTACGTGCGGCTGTTCACTCATTTATTTACACTCCCAAATAATACCGTTTTCATCTTTATGTTTTTCACTTACAAAATAACCAACTACTTGCACTAACTCATCGTTATAAAATATTAAAGGCACACTTTGTCGAATCCAAGGCGCTACTTTTGCATCTTTAAACCAATGTTTTAGCGTGTTACTACCTGGTTTTTTTAAAGGCTTTATACGAGCACTATTACAATTAAATTGTACGCTTACTTGCTCATTATCAAATGGCTCACGTACACCTTTACCACTTTGTTTTAATAATAAACGGCCATCACTAAGTGTTAGTTCATCTGCAATTAAAAGCTCACTGCTTAATGGTTTACGCGGCATTACAAAGTACAAATATCCTTGGTGACGACGTATTTGCCCATCAGTTAAATCAATCTGCATTTGCGAATCGGTTTGAGCATTAATAGCTTGGTTTATTATTTGCGACAACTGTTTTTGAGAGGGCATAATTTGAGTAAATAACTCAAGCCAAGCACGAACAACATTTGCTATTCGCACCTCGCTATAGTGAATTATTTGGCTAATACACAATGCTTGCTGGTCATTTAAACTTTGGCTTAAATCAATTTGAGTGTATTCATCAAGAAGCGCTTGCTGCTTTTGCAATAAGCTTATACTTCGCCCTGCACAGTGCTCAAAACCATTAAAGCGCTCTGCAAGTATGGGCACTACACTTGCGCGTAAAAAATTACGATCAAAGCGTTCATCCGTATTTGAGTCATCAGTAATGTGGTTAATATTAAACTCAGCGGCAAAGGCTTCAATATTACTACGCGTTACATTTATAAGCGGCCTAAAACATATACGCCCACTGCTAAGAGTGCGAGTTTGTTGCATAGCGCCTAAGCCTTTTAGGCCCGAGCCACGTTTTAAGCGCAGTAAAAACGTTTCTATTTGATCGTTTAAATGCTGACCTAATAAAATAATACTTTCAGATGTGCTTAGCTCATCAAGTGCTTTATAACGCGCATCACGTGCTTGCGCTTCAAGGCTTGTTCGTGTTTTTTGCTCTATGTGCACCGCAGCTGCATTAAAAGGCACATTGAGATCAGCACACAATGTTTGGCAAAATTGTTGCCAGTCTAGAGCGTGTTGACTTAAACCATGATTAACATAAATAGCACTTACGTTTAGCGTTGGCATTTCTTGCTTTAGCAAGTGCATCACATGAAGCAATACAACAGAATCAACCCCACCCGAAAGCGCTACAGTAAAGTTATACTGTTGTTGCTTAAAAAAATGCGCAAGTGCGTGTTTAACTTGTTGATAAATGGCTGATGATTGCATGTAATACGCTATAAAATTTGTGTTGCTAGTATTTTAAAACAAAAAAGCCGCATAAGCGGCTTTTTTTAACATTTAATGTAATAGCTACTTTATTAGCAGTAACCAAACGACATTAAACGTTTGTAACGTTGATCAAGCATGTCTTCAAGCGAAAGCGCTTGTAAGTCTGCTAAATCACGTTTTAAACGCGTTTTTAAGTTACGCGCCATTGCATCGTAATTACGATGTGCGCCACCTAAAGGCTCATCAACTAAGTTGCTGATCAAATCAAGCTCTTTAACACGCTCTGCCGTTACACCCATAGCTTCTGCTGCTAGTGGTGCTTTGTCTGCGCTTTTCCATAAAATAGATGCACAGCCCTCAGGCGAAATTACCGAGTAAGTGCTGTATTGCAACATGTTAACTCTGTCGCCAACACCAATAGCTAATGCACCACCTGAACCGCCTTCACCAATAACCGTACAAATAGTGGGTACTTTAAGCGCCGCCATTACTTTTAGGTTACGAGCAATTGCTTCAGACTGACCACGCTCTTCAGCGCCAACTCCAGGGTAAGCACCTGGCGTGTCGATAAAGGTCATAATTGGCATTTTAAAACGCTCAGCCATTTCCATTAAGCGTAACGCTTTACGGTAACCTTCTGGCTTTGGCATACCAAAGTTGCGTTTAATTTTTTCAGCTGTATCGCGACCTTTTTGTTGGCCAATAACCATTACTGGTTCGCCATCTAAACGAGCAACACCGCCTAAAATAGCCGGATCGTTAGCAAAAGTACGATCGCCTGCAAACTCGTCAAATTCCGTGAAAATGCGCTCGATATAATCTCGAGTGTAAGGACGCAACGGATGACGCGCTAACTGCGATACTTGCCAAGCGCCTAAATTTGAGAATATTTCCTCTTTTTGCTTAGCACTTTTTTCTTTTAATTTGCTGACTTCCTCTTCTAACTCAAGGTCTAATTCGCCAGCGCGGCTTATACTTTGTAATTCTTCAATTTTTGCTTCTAATTCTGCAATCGGAAGCTCAAAATCAAGATAATTGAGGCTCATGCTCTAAACTACCTAATCAGTTAAATTCTAGTTCTACATCTTGTGCCGCCATGAGTGATAACTTATGAATTAAGTCGTCGCTCGGCGTAACACACCATTCGATCCCTAGGGTTAATTGCGCCAACGCATCGGGGCGTTGGTAATAAACCTTGATCGGACACGTTCCCATTTTATAAGGTTCGAGTACTTTTTGTAATTTATCGAAGAAACCTGCCTCGATTTGCACCATGTTCAGCGTCATTTTAATCGCTTTAATACGTTTTTCACGCGCTTGAGCAATGGTGTTTATTTCTCTGGCGGTCATTGTAATGCCACCGGAGAAGTTATCAAAGCTGACCTGTCCAGATATTACCAAGATATTGTTAACTTGAAGCATTTCTTGGTACATTTCGAACTGTTCTGGAAACAAGCGTACATCAATACGGGCGCTCTTGTCATCTAAAGTTATTAACCCCCAACGATTTCCTTTTTTATTAATTAAGGTTCTCGCTGAAATAACTAAACCAGCCGCTGTAGAGAGTACATCACGATTAGTTGGCTGTAAATCCACCAGCTTACCGCTGGTATAATACCTAAGTTCTTTTCGGTACTGATTTATCGGATGCCCTGTTAAATAAAGGCCTAGCGTATCCTTTTCACCTTCAAGCCATTGGTTATCTGTAAGGCCCGTGGCTTTTATAAAGGCTTGTTCTACTTCATCAGGCTCGGTGGCTAATAAACCAAATAAATCGCTTTGCCCAAGCTGCTCTGCCTTGTTGTGCTGATCGGCTGCGCGCATGGCATCTTTTAAACTTGCCAGTAAAGTGGCACGCCCTGCTTGGGTTTTTTCTGGGCCGAGCTGATCAAGCGCACCGGCATAAATTAATTTTTCGGTAACACGTTTATTTAAGCGTTTTAAATCTACACGGGCACAAAAATCAAATAAGTCTTTAAACGGGCCGCCTTTTGCACGTGCTTCTAAAATGGCATCTACCGGCGCTTCACCTACGCCTTTAATTGCGCCTATACCGTAAACAATTTCGCCTTGCAGGTTTACCGTAAATTTAAACTCACCAGCGTTTACATCTGGCGGTAATAAGGTAAGTTTCATGTTTTCACATTCATCTACCAAAATTACTATTTTGTCGGTGTTATCCATATCAGCCGACATTACCGCAGCCATAAACTCAGCTGGGTGGTGCGTTTTCATCCACAGCGTTTGATACGATACTAATGCGTATGCCGCTGAGTGAGATTTATTAAAACCATAACCTGCGAACTTTTCTACCAAGTCGAAGATTTTAATGGCTAGCTCGCCGTCAATGCCGTTATTTCGGGCGCCATCTTCAAACGTTGAACGCTGTTTTGCCATCTCTTCGGGTTTTTTCTTACCCATTGCACGGCGTAACATATCGGCGCCACCAAGCGTATAGCCTGCGAGTACCTGCGCTATTTGCATTACTTGTTCTTGATACAAAATAATGCCGTAAGTAGGATCGAGTATTGGTTTTAAGCTTTCGTGCTGATACTGCGCATCCGGGTATGATATTTCTTCTCGGCCGAGTTTTCGGTCGATAAAGTTATCTACCATGCCTGATTGCAGTGGACCTGGACGGAACAAGGCCACGAGTGCAATCATATCTTCAAAACAATCGGGCTTAAGGCGGCGTACTAAGTCTTTCATGCCGCGCGACTCTAGCTGAAACACTGCCGTTGTTTCGGCGCGCAGTAATAGCTCTATACTTTTTTTATCATCCAGTGGGATGGTATTTATATCAACTGGGTCCTTACCTTCGCGCTGCATTCGCACGTTGGTCATATCCACAGCCCACTGCAAAATGGTCAAAGTACGTAAACCCAAGAAATCGAACTTAACAAGGCCTGCGGTTTCTACGTCGTTTTTATCAAACTGGGTAACCGGAAATTTACCTTCGTCATCGCAATAAAGTGCAGCAAAGTCGGTAATAGTGGTTGGCGATATTACTACGCCACCCGCATGTTTACCGGCGTTACGTGTACACCCTTCGAGGATACGACACATGTCGATTAAATCTTTTACCTCAGAGTCGCCATCGTATGCTTCTTGCAAGCGCGGCTCAACTTCAAACGCTTTGGCAAGGGTCATACCCGGATCGCCCGGGATCATCTTCGAAATGCGATCAACAAAACCATAAGGATGACCAAGTACACGCCCAACATCGCGTATTACCGCTTTTGCCGCCATGGTACCAAAGGTAATAATTTGCGATACCGCATCACGACCATACAATGCCGATACGTGATCAATTACTTCATCACGCCTGTCCATACAAAAATCGACGTCGAAATCGGGCATTGATACACGTTCAGGGTTTAAGAATCGCTCAAAGAGTAAATCAAATTCAAGCGGGTCGAGATCGGTAATTTTAAGTGCGTATGCTACTAATGAACCCGCACCAGAACCACGCCCGGGCCCTACCGGTATATTGTTATCTTTACTCCACTGAATAAACTCCATTACGATTAAGAAGTAACCCGGAAAACCCATTTGGTTAATTACGCCAAGCTCTATCGCTAAACGTTCGTCGTATTCAACGCGTTTTACTTTTCTATCTTCTTCATCTGGGAATAAAAACTGGAGTCGCTCTTCAAGGCCGTCTTCTGAAACTTTAACTAAAAAGTCTTCAATTTTTAATGAACCGGTAGGGTAATCTGGTAAAAAGTAAGTCCCTAATTGCACCGTTACATTACAGCGCTTGGCTATTTCTACGGTATTTTGTAGCGCCTCTGGAATATCGCTAAAAAGCTCAGCCATTTGCTCAGGCGTTTTTAGGTATTGTTCTTGTGAAAATCGTTTAGGGCGGCGTTTATCATCAAGGGTGTAGCCATCAAAAATGGCCACTCGGATTTCGTGCGCTTCAAAGTTCTCAGGCTTTAAAAATACCACTTCGTTAGTGGCTACAACCGGTAACTGCTCTTTAGCGGCAAGTTCTACCGCCATATGCAGGTAGTCTTCTTCGAGCGGGCGATTAGTTCGTACCAGTTCTAAATAGTAATGATCGCTAAAGTGCTGCTTGTAAAAGCTAACAACAGATTCAATAACGCCCGGGTTGCCTTTTAAAAGCGCTTTACCTAAATCGCCATCTTTAGCGCCTGAGAGAATAATTAACCCTTCTTTGTGATTTACTAGCCATTCACGGTCAATTACAGGGCGATGAAATACATGCCCGCGCTGGTAAGCTTCAGATATCAATAAGGTTATATTTTTATAACCATCGTTGTCTTTAGCTAAAATAGTTATACGGCATGGCTCGTCTGGAAATTCAGGGCTGCGCAGCCAAAAATCAGCGCCTACAATCGGCTTTATACCCGCATTGTGCGTGGCGCCATAAAACCGCACTAAACCACAAAAGTTCATTTGGTCGGTAATAGCAAGCGCAGGCATTTCAAGCTCTTGCGCTTTGGCGACTATTGGCTTGGTTTTGGCCAGGCCATCTACCATCGAAAAGTCTGAGTGAACCCGTAAATGTACAAACTCTGGTGCAGCCATGGTTTACGCCTCACCCTTAGCTTGCATTAATACGCGCTGCACAGGTTTAAAGCTCTTACGGTGCTCATCTATTGCGCCATATTGCTCAAGTGCTGCAAAATGCGCTTTCGTTGGGTAACCTTTATGCCCTGCAAACCCATATTGTGGGTAGCGTGTATCGAGTTCAATCATTTCATCATCACGCGCTACTTTAGCTAAAATAGACGCCGCTGATATTTCGGCCACTAGGCTATCGCCCTTAACAACCGCTTGCGCGGGCATAGTTAACTTAGGTAAACGATTACCATCTATAAATACAAATTCAGGCTGTGTACTTAGCCCCTCAACCGCGCGACTCATAGCAAGCATGGTGGCGTGTAAAATATTTAACTCGTCAATTTCAGTTGGGCTACAACGGCCATATGCGTAGCACAGTGCTTTTTCTTTTATCTCTAAAGCAAGTGCTTGGCGCTTTTTGTCTGTTAGCTTTTTAGAGTCAGCTAAACCCGCAATGGGTTTAGTAGGGTCGAGTATTACCGCAGCGGTAACAACATCACCTACAAGCGGGCCGCGCCCTACTTCATCTACACCGGCAATTAAGGTTACGTTAGGTCGTTCAATTTGCATTTATTAACTCCGCCACAGCATTAGCTGCTTGTTTGCTGGCATTTAATCTAATTTTTTCGTGAATAGCTAAAAAGCGTGCTTTTAATTCTTTGTTATCGGTATTTAGCATAGGCGTAAGTGCACCTGTTAAATTGGCTACGTTACATTCGCTTTGTAAAAATTCAGGCACGAGTTCTTCATCGGCCAATAAGTTAGGCAGTGAAAAATACTTAATATTAAAGGTAAATAAAGTTTTAAAAATCCAATAACTCATCGGCTTTATTTTATAACCCACTACCATTGGCTTTTTATAGAGCATGCCTTCAAGTGTCGCGGTGCCCGATGCAAGTAATATAGCGTCTGCCGCTTGCATCGCTAATTTTGATTGCCCATCTAGCAAACTAATATTAAGGCTAGGTGCTGTGGCATTTAAAATATCAGTAAACTGGGCTTTGCGCTTTTCGTTTACCAGTGGCACCACAATTTTAAGGTTTGGGTTTTGCGCTTGTAACTGCGCAGCTGTTTTTATATAGGTTTCGCTTAATAAGCCTACTTCAGAGCCTCGGCTACCTGGTAGTAACGCAAGTACTTTGTCATCAAGGCTTAAACCTAGTTCTGCACGTGCTTGGCTGTCGTCGTGCTCAAGGGCTATATCGTCAGCTAATGTGTGCCCTACAAATGTACAAGGTACTTGGTGCTTATCGTAGAATTCTTTTTCAAACGGTAATAATGCAAGCACTAAGTTAGTAGCAGCACTTATTGTATGAATGCGTTTTTCACGCCATGCCCACACAGATGGGCTTACGTATTGAATAGTTTTAATGCCTGCATCTTTTAATGGTTTTTCAACGCGTAGGTTAAAATCGGGGGCATCTATTCCAATAAATACATCGGGTGGGTTATCAACAAAATGCTGTACGAGCTGTTTGCGTATTTTAAGTAATCGAGGCAGGCGTCCTAATACTTCAACAAGCCCCATTACCGATAGCTCATCCATATCGTAAAGTGTTTTACAGCCCTGCGCCTGCATTTTTGGCCCAGCAATCCCTTCAAAAATAGCATCAGGGAAATGTACTTTAAGCGCTTTAATTAAGCCTTCACCTAAAATATCGCCCGACAGTTCACCTGCCACAATACCAATACGTAGTTGTTTTTTCTCTTTATTCATTTGATTTTATTTCACAAGTAAACCAGGCGTTCATAAGGGTTAGTTTACCGTGTTTTAGTGTTTGGTTAAACGCTTTAAATTAACCACTTTTTATAGCTTAAATTACACCTAAACATTGTTTGTTTTTAATACTGATGTAGCATGTGTAATATATATTAACTTTTCCTAATATATATATTGACAAAAATTGTACAAGCGTAAATAATATTACAAACTTTCAGTAATTACTGAAAGTTCATTAAATCTAACTTTGCCAATTTTGTATTGCCTTGTTAACCCGTCACCCTCAAGGAGCTAAAAATGATAGATGAAACCTTTGTAGATCTATCGCGATTACAGTTTGCTGTTACCGCACTCTTCCATTTCTTATTCGTACCTTTAACCATAGGTATGACCTGGATCTTAGTTATTATGGAATCGGTTTATGTTATGACTGGCCGCGAAATATACCGCGATATGACTAAATTTTGGGGTAAGTTGTTTGGTATTAACTTTGCAATTGGTGTGGCAACGGGCCTAACCATGGAGTTTGAGTTTGGTACTAACTGGTCTTATTACTCACATTATGTGGGTGATGTTTTTGGTGCGCCGCTCGCTATTGAAGGCTTAATGGCATTCTTTTTAGAATCAACCTTTGTGGGTATGTTCTTTTTAGGCTGGGACAGGTTAACTAAACGCCAACACTTAGGCGCAACATTTTTAATGGCGCTGGGTACAAATATGTCGGCGCTTTGGATTTTGATTGCTAATGGTTGGATGCAAAATCCGGTAGGGGCAGAATTTAACTATCAAACTATGCGTATGGAAATGACTAGCTTTGCAGAGCTTGTATTTAACCCGGTAGCACAAGTTAAGTTTATTCATACTGTATCGGCAGGTTATGTAGCAGCCTCTATGTTTGTATTGGGTATTAGTAGCTGGTACATATTAAAAGGCCGTGATTTAGCCTTTGCTAAGCGCTCGTTCTCGGTGGCATCGGGCTTTGGTTTGGCTTCAATACTGTGTGTAATTTTATTAGGTGACGAGTCAGGCTACGAGGTAGGCGAAGTTCAAAAAGTAAAACTAGCAACAATAGAAGCTGAGTGGCATACAGAAGAGGCCCCGGCTGCATTTACAGCTATTGGTTTTCCTGATTCGGACGAACAAGTAACCCACGCGGCGGTAAAAATTCCTTACGCACTGGGTTTAATTGCGACGCGCTCTTTAGATGAGCAAGTAATTGGTATTTCTGATTTAGAGAAAAAACACGAAGTGCGTATTCGTAACGGCATGATTGCATACGAGTACCTTGAAAAACTAAGAAGCGGCGACGATACCCCACAAAACATTGCTAAATTTGACACCTTAAAAGCCGATTTAGGCTATGGCTTATTACTTAAGCGCTACACACCTAATGTGGTAGATGCGACAGAAGAGCACATTCAAAAAGCCGTTAAAGACTCCTTCCCTAAAGTAGGCCCTATGTTTTGGTCGTTTAGGATAATGGTTGCCTGTGGCGTAGCTATGCTTGGTGTATTTATATTAGCGTTTTACTACAATGCACACCGTATTATTGAGCTAAAACGTTGGTTACTGTGGGCTGCGGTATTGAGTATTCCACTCCCTTGGATTGCCATTGAATTTGGTTGGATAGTTGCTGAATATGGTCGCCAGCCTTGGGCAATATCTGAAATTTTACCAACCTTTTTAGCGACCTCGTCACTAACGGTAAACGATATTTTAATTAGCTTAACTGGATTCATTATTTTTTACACTGGCTTGGCTATTGTTGAAGGTTGGTTGATGGTTCGCTTTATTAAACAAGGGCCAAGCTCATTACATACTGGTAAATACCACTTTGAGTTACCAAACAAAGCAGATAAAGATGCAGGAGAGCAATTATGATTTTTGATTATGAAACATTAAAAATGCTGTGGTGGTTGCTCATTGGTGTGTTGCTTATTGGCTTTGCTATTACCGATGGTATGGATATGGGCGTGGCTATGCTGCTACGCCTAGTAGGTAAAACAGACTCAGAACGTCGCACAGTAATTAATACCATTGGCGCACACTGGGATGGTAACCAAGTGTGGTTTATTACCGCTGGCGGTGCTTTATTTGCAGCGTGGCCTATGGTGTATGCAGCCGCATTTTCGGGTTTTTATTTTGCTATGATGCTGGTGCTATTTGCATTATTTTTTAGACCTCTTGGTTTTGATTACCGCTCTAAAATAGATTCTAAACGCTGGCGCAACAACTGGGATTGGGGTCTGTTTGCAGGCAGTGCAATTCCGGCTTTAGTATTTGGTGTGGCGTTTGGTAACTTATTTTTAGGCGTGCCGTTTAATATTGATAACTTACTGCGTGTAAGTTATCAAGGCTCGTTTTTTGGTTTATTAAACCCATTTGCATTGCTGGCAGGTTTAATTAGTGTGGCTATGTTAATTGCTCATGCTGGTATGTGGTTACAACTTCGTACCGCTGATGCAGTAGCTGAACGTTCAGGGCAGTATGGCCGCTATGCACTGATGGTATTTATTGTGCTTTTTGCTGGAGCTGGTGTTTGGGTGGCTAATATCAATGGCTATCAAATTATCTCTATGCCAGACACGCAAAGCCATGCCGACCCTTTAGCTAAAGTGGTAACTACAGCAAAAGGTGCTTGGCTTAATAACTACAGTGAACGACCATGGACAATGACCTTCCCTATTTTAGGGTTTGTAATGGCACTGAGCGCATTGTTTTTCTCAAAAATTAATAAGCCTGCACTTGGCCTTATTTCTACAAGTGTCATGTTAATAGGCATTATTATGACGGCGGGCGTATCTCTATTCCCATTCATTATGCCTTCAATTAATAATCCTGATATTAGCTTAACTATTTGGGATGCCGTATCTAGTCATAAAACGCTAAATATTATGTTTGTTGCCGTAGTTATTTTTATACCGCTAATACTGGCCTACACCACGTGGTGTTACGTAAAAATGTGGCGCAGAGTAACGGTAGATGAAATTGAAAACAACACTCACGGTAGCTACTAAGGAGACTAAATTATGTGGTATTTTGCTTGGATTTTAGGTGTACTTTTAGCCTGTACCTTAGGTGTAATAAACGTAATGTGGTACGAGTTTCACCAAAATAAAAACAGCATAGCTGATGATGAACAACCTATGCATGATTTATTAAACGAGAAAAACTCAGCTAAAAATGACGACTAACCCTCGATTAGATCGCGCGCAGCAGCAGTCTCTGCGCGCTTTTTTAAAGCTACAAAGTAAACCCGCTGCAATGTGGTTAAAGTTAAGCATTGCACTGGGTACTTTTAACGCTATTTTAATGATTGCAGGGGCTTACTTACTCGCCCAAACTATTCATAATGTAATGTTTGAAGGTGAAAGCCTTGCTCAAGTAACGCATTTACTTTGGCCACTTGCAGGCATTATTTTACTACGAGCCCTTTTTTTAGCACTAAGTGAAAGGCTAAGTGCCTTTGCTGCACTTGAAATCAAATCGGCTATGCGCCAAACCTTATTAACCAAATTAACCCAATTAGGGCCTAGCTACATTGAACAACGTGGTCAAGGAGCAACGCTTAACACCTTGCACGATGGCGTTGAAGCATTGCACGACTATTACGCTAAATACTTGCCTGGTGTTGCTTACAGTGCCCTTATTCCTATAGTAATTTTGGTGGTAATTTTTCCAACCGACTATAAAGCGGGTTTAATATTTTTACTAACCGCTCCGCTTATTCCCTTTTTTATGATTTTAGTTGGATCTAAAGCTGAAGATCTAAATCAAAAACGTTGGAAACAACTTGCCGTTTTAGGTAACTACTTTTTTGACCGCATACAAGGTTTAACGCAACTTAAGCTATTTAATGCCACCCGCACTGAGCTTGAACATATTGCTAAAATTTCTGATGATTTTAGACACGCCACACTTGATGTATTAAAAATTGCTTTTTTATCGTCATTTGCGCTGGAATTTTTAGCCACTATTAGCGTGGCACTCGTTGCGGTAATAATTGGCTTTAGGCTATTTTTTGGCACGCTAGATTTTGCAACCGGTTTTGTAGTGCTGCTACTTGCACCTGAATTTTATTTACCACTTCGCCAATTAGGTAGCCACTACCACGCTCGCTTGCAAGGTATTAGCGCTGCAGCCGACATGGTAACTATTTTAAATGCGCCGCTTCCTGAACAATCACAGCAAAACAACGCCCACGTTAGCGAGCCTATAAATACAATAAGCATTAACAACTTAAATTTTACATACCCAAACAGTAATGAAGGTATAAAAAATATAAACTTAGCCCTACCCAATAAAGGCTTAGTAGCTGTAGTTGGGGCGAGTGGCTCAGGTAAAAGCACTTTATTTGATTGCATATTAGGGTTTCACCCTCAGGTGATTGGGCAAATCAGTATTAATGACAAGCCACTAGATGCAACTAATATTAATACGCTACAAAATAAAATTGCCTGGATCCCGCAAACGCCAACGCTATTTTATCAAAGCATTAGCGATAACATCAAAATAGCAAAACCAGACGCTTCACAATTAGAGCTTGAACAAGCCGCGCACCAAGCCGGCGCTTTAGATTTTATAAACACGTTGCCTAATGGCTTTAATACATTGATAGGCGAGCAAGGCGAAGGGCTTTCTGGCGGACAAAAGCAACGTATTGCCCTTGCTCGTGCATTTTTAAAACAAGCGCCTATTTTAGTACTCGATGAACCAACGGCACATCTTGATAGCCAAACAGAGCAGCTTATTCAGCGTGCAATAAACGATTATGCAAAAACACATTTGGTACTGGTTATAGCTCATAGACTTAATACAGTAAAAAATGCCAACAATATTATTGTTATGCAAAATGGTGAGGTAGCACAGCACGGCACATACTCACACCTTGCTAAGCAAAATGGTGCGTTTAAAACACTGCTAAGCACTCAAGTGCAAGGAGCTGATGATGACTAATTTCATTAGGCTATTAAAGCTTTGCCGCCCGCACTATAAAGCTATGTTGCTGGGTACTTTTTTAGCCACTTTAACTGTACTTGCAAACGTAGGCTTACTCGCTATATCGGGTTGGTTTTTAGCTTCAATGGCAGTTGCAGGTATTGCTGGCGTGCAAATGAACTACTTTACACCCGCAGGGACTATTCGATTTTTAGCGATTGTTCGAACCGCATCACGCTATGGTGAGCGTTTAGTAACGCATAACGCGACGTTTTTATTGCTTAGTGAAATTCGCGTAAATATGTTTGCAACACTAAGTAAGCTAAACAATGTAGATTTAGCAATGAGCCGCAGCGCCGATTTAGTAAACCGCCTACAGAACGATGTTGATGCCCTAGATAAATTTTACTTAAACATATTACTGCCTATGCTAGTAGCGCTATTAAGCATACCTATTATTATGGTGTTTATGGCGGCCTATAATGCAAACGTTGCACTTATTTGTTTTACTGGCATTTTATTAATTGGTGTTGTTTTACCAGCGCTATTAAGTGCTAAATTAAACAAAAATAGCCATAAAGAAACACAACTAAGCGCTCAACTTAGAGCCGAACTTTCTGACACGTTAACAGGCCTTAGAGAGCTTAGTATTTATCAAGCCGGTGGCAATCAAATTTCAAAATGTGATGATTTGAATGAACAGTACAACCAGCAACTTTATAGTCGCCATAAAGCACTGGCAAACAGTGATGGCTTAAGCTTGCTGGTAGTGCAATTAGCCATGTTAGGCGCCATTGTTACCATTGTGCCATTGGTTTACAGCGGGGCCATGGTAAATGTAGAGCTTGCTATGCTAAGCCTATTTGTATTGGCAAGCTTTGAAAGTGTATTGCTCCTCCCTAATGCTTTTATAGAGCTACCTAATGTGCTAAAAGCCGCAGAGCGACTATTTACACTTCAAGATAAAGTATCTGTTCAGAACAATCACAGCGCTTTAATTGATACTAAGTTTGATAAAAATAATACCGCACTAACACTTAATAACATTAGCTATAAATACGATGAGCATAATGCATTAACTGATGTAAGCTTTATGCTAAAAGCGCAACAAAAAGTAGCCATTGTAGGTAGAAGCGGCAGCGGTAAAACCACGCTTGTAAATTTGCTAACTGGGCTATGGCCACTTCAACAAGGCAGCATTACGTTGAGTGATCAAAATAACTCGCAAGAACTACACTCACTAAGCAATGACACCCGCGCAAGCGTTATAGATATATTAGCGCAGCAGCACCATATTTTTGATGGCACCCTGAGTGAAAATTTACGCTATGCTGCACCAAGTGCTACAAAAGAAGAAATGCTTGAAGCCATTAAACTTGCGCAGCTAGAGCCTTGGTTTAATGATTTACAAGAGGGTTTAAAAACACGTTTAGGTACCGGTGGCAGAAGCGTATCCCAAGGGCAATCAAGGCGTATAGCCATTGCTCAGGCTTTATTACAAAACCCGGCTATTTTAGTACTTGATGAGCCTACCGAAGGGCTAGATAACCAATCTAAGCAAACCGTAATGAACGCCATTATGCAAGTAATGAGTAACGCAAGCGTACTTACAATTACCCACGACCCTGCTCTTCTTACTCAAATGAATAATGTTATATGGTTAGAAGACGGTAAAGTGGTTGCACAAGGCTCTCATAAAGAGCTCAGTAGCGCTTATCCAGATTATGTGGCACTAACTACCCGGTTTTAATACCTTTACAGACACGTCAATAACGCCGACTTTAGGGTCGGCTATCTTTTTAAACATGCTTTTTGATAAATCGATAATACGGCCACGTACATAAGGGCCTCTGTCATTTATCCTTACTATCACTGATTTATTATTAGCGAGGTTAGTAACAACCACCTTAGTACCAAAATCGAATTCTAAATGAGCAGCTGTTGCAGCTTGCTGGCTAAAGCGCTCTCCATTAGCAGTTGTTCTTCCGTGGTATTTATCAGCATAAAAAGATGCTTTTCCTACTTGAGTTATTTCTCCTGTAGATGACTTAATGAGTGGCTGACTACTACAAGCGGCTAATACTGAAGTAATAAAAAGAGTGACAACTAACTTAGGTAAACGCATAGAATGGCTTTTATTATAAAAATTAAGCGCATACTAACTTGAGTACCCTGAGTATTAACTGAATTGGCTTTAAACTCTGGGCAATAAAAAACCACCTTCGATTTATCATCTAGGGTGGTTTTTAATGCTCAAAGCAAAGTTTGTAATTATCTTACAATGCCGCGCTCAGAGCCTTTAACAAAATCTATCATGGTTTGCACTGCAGGATACTTTGCAGCGTCTTCACTTAGTGATGAAATCGCTTCATCAACACCTAAGCTCTTACGATAAAATGCTTTATAAGCACGACGTACTGCCATTATTTCATCGCTTTCAAAGCCACGGCGTTTCATACCTTCTTTATTGATTGCTGCAGGGCCTGCAGGCATACCAATAGTAGTAACAAACGGAGGTACGTCTTTATTAACACCCGAGTACATGCCAATAAATGCGTGATCACCAATTTTACAAAATTGATGCACACCTGAGTTACCACCTAAGATAACCCAGTCACCTACGTGCACATGCCCCGCTACACTTGCGTTGTTAGCAAAAATAACGTTATCGCCAATTACTGCATCGTGAGCCACGTGGGTATAAGCCATAAATAAGTTATTGCTACCAATTTTAGTAACACCTTGGTCCTGAATAGTACCGCGGTGAATGGTTGCACACTCACGAATAACGTTGTTATCGCCCATAATTAGCGTAGTAGGCTCGTTGTTGTATTTTTTGTCTTGGCAGGCTTCACCTACAGACGCAAATTGGAAAATATGATTTCCAGAGCCAATGGTAGACGGCCCTTTAACAACAACGTGAGACTCAATAATACAGTCATCACCGATCACAACATCATTGCCAATATAACTATACGGACCAACTGAGACATTGTTGCCTAGTTTAGCGCCAGGTTCGATTATTGCTGTAGAATGGATCACTATTAAAACTCTCTTCTCGCACACATAATTTCGGCACTACATACTACTTTGCCATCGACTCTTGCTTCAGCAGCAAATTTCCATATATTGCGGCGTTCTTTTAAAAACTCTACATGAAGGTGCATAGTATCGCCAGGAATTACCGGCTGCTTAAAACGAGCATTATCAACCGCTGCAAACAAATATAATTCGTTCTCGCTGCGATTCTCTACTGTTTTAAAACCTAGCAAACCCGTTGCTTGCGCCATGGCTTCTAATATTAGCACACCAGGAAAAATTGGCTGATTTGGGAAATGACCAGTGAAAATAGGTTCATTTATAGAAACATTTTTAATAGCATGTAAAGACTCGCCAGGTGTAAAGTCAATAACACGATCAATTAGTAGCATCGGGTAACGGTGCGGTAATAAACTTAAAATCTCTTGAATATCAAGGCTATTTAATTCGTTTGCCAAAATAGCATCCTTATTAGTGTTCAACGTTATGACTTAGCCAATGCTTCAAGCGCTTTAAGACGAGATTTCATGTCCGAAAGGTTACGCAAGTGAGCAATTGATTTACGCCATTCTTTGTTAGTTGTATGGGGCATACCTGATGAGTAAATACCCGGTTCGGTGATTGATTTAGTCACCATACTCATACCGGTAATTATAACACCATCACATACAGACATGTGACCATTAATTGCAGTCATGCCGCCAATTTGACAGTTCTTGCCAATGGTAACGCTTCCTGCAAGTACGGTGCAGCCAGCAATTGCTGTGCCCGAGTTAACTTCAACGTTGTGTGCTATTTGACACTGGTTATCAATAATAACATTGCTATGAATAATCGTGTTATCTAGTGCGCCGCGGTCAATAGTGGTACTTGCCCCTATTTCTACCTTGTCGCCTATGATCACTGAGCCAAGTTGCGGTATTTTCACCCACTGCCCGCGCTCATTGGCATAGCCAAACCCATCACTTCCTACAACACTATTTGCTTGAAACAAACAATCTGCGCCAATCTCAACATCGTGATAAATAGTCACACTAGGCCAAAGCTTAGTGCCAGAGCCTATTTTAACACGTTCTCCGATAAAACTGTTCGGACCAATTTGCGCGTTATCACCAATCACTGCATCAGCTTCAATTACTGCATTAGCGCCTACAGCGGCACTGTCGCTAACAATAGCTGATGGATGAATAGTTGCACTTGGATGAATGCCCGTAGAGGCAGAACGAGGCGTAGTATCCATAAATTGCGCTAGTTTTGCGTAACTCACATATGGATTGCCAACTATAACTTTACTGCCTTTAAAAAACTCAGCATCAGCTTGGCTAACTATTACAGCACTGGCTTGAGTGGTTTCAAGCTGCGTACGATATTTTGAGTTCGCTAAAAATGCAATATGCCCAGAACGGGCATTTGCAAGTGTAGCTATTTTTTTTATTTCTAAAGCGCCATCACCTTGAAGCTCGGCGCCTAGAAGTTCCGCAATTTGCGAAAGCGTATAATTTTGCATAGATAGATTATTTCTTGCTAACAGCTGCTACAACTTTAGATGAAAGATCCGTTACTTCTTTAGGGTTAAAGTAGATAGTTGTGTCTTTAACTTTAACTTCATCGAAGTCGCCATCTTTAGCAATTTCTTCAATTGTTTTGATGATCACACCTTGAACTTTAGCAAGCTCTTGGTTCTGGCGTGCTTTAATTTCTTGCTCTAAAGGACGACCTTGTTCAGCAAGATTTTTTTGCATGCCCTGAATTTTGTCACGTAGTGCATCTTTTTGAGCTTGGCTCATCGTTGTGCTTTCGCGCTTAAATTTTTCTGCTTCAAAGCGAATATCGCCTTGTAACTTTTCAAGTTCTTGGCGGCGCTCTGCAAACTCAGTCTGTAGCGATTGTTCAATTTTAGCCATTTGAGGAATTTGCTTGTAGATTTCTTGCATATCAACGATACCTACTTTGTGTGCAAATGCACTCGCTGAAGTACCCATCATTAATGTTGCTAAAACTGCTACTGCTGTTGATTTAAATAATTTTTTCACAAAAAACTCCTTTAGAAAGTGTTACTAATGTTAAAGCTGATCGTTTTCGTATCGTCATCTTCTTCTTTTTGCAATGGATACGCAAAACTAATCAACATTGGACCCATCGGAGAGATCCATTGTAATGAAAGACCGGTTGAAACCCTAAAGCGCATTGGGTCTGAATAGTCATCTAATTTAGCGCGCTCATCTGGCGCTAAGTTTTGATAGCGGTCTACGCTAAATTCAGTATCCCATACGTTCGCAGCATCTACAAAGAAGCTAGTACGCACAGAACTGGTATTTTCTTCATCTAAGAACGGTGTAGGAACAATTAGCTCCATACCCGCAACCGCTTTAGCGTTACCACCAATACGGCCTTGTGGAATCAATATATCAAACTGATCAGCCCCACCAATACTACCTGTAGTTGTACCATCAGCACCAGGTGTACCTGGAATAGACTGCGGTATACGTGATACAGCACGAGGTAATATTGTATTACGGTCAAAGCCGCGTAGTTCCATTTCCGTTATACGGAAGAACTCTTGGAATGGTAATGTTTGCTCATAACCATTTGTTGACCCATAACCATTACCGTAACCAAGCGCTGCACGCGTTGAGAACACCCAACGGTGATCGTTTGATATTGGCCAGTAAAAACGCGAATCATAGTTCAGTTTAAAGTACTGAAGGTCTGAGTTAGGCGTAGTTGCTGTTAAATTTAATGTTTGACGCGAACCCGCTGTTGGGAATAAACCACGGTTAACGGTAATACGCGACCAACCTACACTTAGCTCATACTTGGTAAAGTCAAAGCCAGCATCTGGATTTTCTGGATCTAAGAAAGTCTCACGAAGTACACGAGTTTGTTCGTACTCGGCAATATCTGAAAGCTCTTCTTTTATCCAACGAACACCAAAGTTAACACGATTTACAGCATCAATTGGGAAGCCAATATTAGTGCCTAAACCATAACTTTTCGATTTGTAATCTACTAAGCTAAACTTACTTGCATCATAGTTAGTGTAAAAAATACTGCTACCTTGCGATACACCATCTGGCGTGAAATAAGGGTCGGTGTAAGATAAGCTAATGCTTTCAGAACCTGTTGAAGTATTTAGATTTAAACCAATTTGATTACCCGTACCTAAAAAGTTAGATTCGGTAACACCAATATTAAACTGCAAACCAAGGTAAGAGCCATATGCAAGACCTGCATTAAAGCTACCTGCTGATTGTTCTTTAACAGTAAAATCTACATCTACTTGGTCATCAACACCCGGAACTGGTACTACGTTAAAATCAACGCTTTCCATGTATGCTAAACGCTGTATTTGTAGCTTTGAACGTTCAAGGTTTTGATTAGATAACCATGCACCTTCAAGTTGTGTCATTTCACGGCGAAGTACTTCATCAGCGGTGTTTTGGTTACCACCAACAATAATACGACGAACGTATACACGTTTACCCGGATTTACCGAAAGCGTTAACTGAACTTCTTGCTTTTCATCGTCAATTTCAGGAATTGTACGTACTTCAGCATTTGCATAACCAAAACGTGCTAAGTAGCTTTTAATAAATTCTTCAGAAGAAGTTACTACTGAACCGTTATATAACTCGCCAGCACGAAGTGGAATAACACTTTTAATTAAGTCTTCGCGGCCAAGTAAATCACCAATAAAGTCAAAGCCTTTAACGGTATATTTAACGCCTTCAGTTAAGTTAGCGGTAACGTAAACAGATTCACGCTCAGGGCTTACAGATACTTGAGTAGAGTCGATATTAAAGCGCAAGTAACCACGGTCTAAATAGTAGCTACGGATTTTTTCTAAATCGCCTTCAATGGTTTGCTTTTGGTAGCGATCGCTACCCATAAATTGCCACCAAGGTAAATCTTGTTGCGATTCAGCAAGCTTTAAAAGCTCTTCATTAGAAAAAAGCTCATTACCTACTAAGTTAATTTGACGAATTGACGCGGCATCACCTTCATCAAACTCTAATTTAAGTTTAACGCGGTTACGAGGCAACTTAGTTACGCTGATATCTACTTTAGCGTTGTATTTACCAATACTGTGGAAAAACTCAACTAGGCCCTTTTCGATATTATCGATAACGGTTTTATCAAGTGGCTCACCTTGGCGAATATCTTGCTGATCTAGAGATTCATTAAGCTGCTCGTCTTTAATATCTTTATTGCCTTCAAACTCAATAAAGCTAATGGTAGGACGTTCAGTTACTTTAAAAATAACGTTATTGCCATCGCGAAGCGCTTTTATGTTGTCAAAGTGCCCAGAACGATAAAGTGACTTTATTGTTTTTGAAATCGTGTAGTCATCTACGTTATCGCCTACGTTAATAGGAATATGCGTAAGCGCTGCACCAAGTGCTACACGCTGCAAACCTTCAACTTTAAGGTCTTCAACAATAAAGGAGTTTTGGCCTAGGGCTGCAAAACTTGCACCCAATAAACTTGTTACTGCCAAATGTTTTTTTATAGCCATTTTATTATCTTTATCCTTTACAACTGTATTACCGCATAGCATCAATTTAATGATGCTTTACAATCGTGTTCTAATTAGTAATTGTCACGCTGTAACTACAAACGCGATACATCATTGAACAAAGCGAAACATGTTAGAAAAATGAGCAGCAAGGCGCCCACTTTAAAACCAAACTCTTGTGTCTTTTCAGAGACCGGCTTTTTACGAAAAAGTTCAATTATGTAATACATTAAGTGTCCGCCATCAAGCACTGGTAAGGGTAATAAATTAAATACACCCAAGTTCACGCTTATTAAGGCTAAAAAGCTTAAAAAGGCCACTAAGCCATAGCTTACGCTAGTTCCAGCGCCGACTGCAATGCCAACCGGACCACTTAAATTTTTAACCGAAACCTGGCCTGTAATTAAATTACCAATCATGTCAAAACTTAGGGTAATTAAGCGCCATGTTTCTTTTGTGCCTCGCACGATACTATCGAGCGGGCCGTAATGTCTAGTCTCAACGTAGCCATCTGGCCACTGTTGTACAACAGGGGCAACACCTAAAAAGCCTTGCTCAATACCATTATTATCAACGCGCCCTTTCGGGGTCACTGTAATGGTTTTTATACTATCCTGTCTTTTTACACTAAATTGTAAAGATTTGTTAGCCGATTGCGTAATAAGATTAACTAATTGCTGCCAATTGCTTATAGTTTCACCGTTTACAGCCAATATAATGTCTTTAGCTTGTAAATCTGCCTGTTCTGCTGCTGAATTTTTAGTCACCGCTGCGATTGTGAGTGTAGCTTGAGGCCTAAATGGCACGATACCAAGAGAGCTAAGCGGTGGGATATCTTGCTGATCAAGCTTCCAGCCATCTAAATTAAGCGTTTTAACACGCGTCTGAAGATTTTCATCACGTACAATAACATCAACACTTTGCTCACCTAAACTAGACATAAGTGAAAATGTAGCATCTTGCCATGTAGCAATATCGTCATCGCCAATTTTTATAATATGTTGTGATGGCATAATACCAGCTTGCTCGGCTCGGCTGCCCTCAGTAATACTGCCAACCACAGGCTTAACCGACTGCACACCCACCATGTACATTGCTGCGAGCGCTACAATTGCAAACAAAAAGTTTGCCATTGGTCCTGCAGCTACAATGGCAATGCGTGCTTGAACTGATTTAGCATTAAACGATAAGTGACGCTCGTTTGCAGGTACTTCATCAACACGCTCATCGAGCATTTTTACATAACCACCAAGCGGAATCGCAGCAATTACGTATTCGGTTTTGTATTTATCGTGCCACTTTAAAAGCGGCTTACCAAAGCCAATTGAAAAACGCAGCACTTTAACACCCATCTTTCGGGCAACCCAAAAGTGACCGTATTCATGTATAGCGACTAAAATCCCTAGTGCTAAAATAAACGAGCCAAGATTCCAAAAAAAATCAAACATATTAGTGAGTCACTTTTGTTATAAATTGCGAAGCGCTAATTCGCGCTAATTTATCGCACTCAAGTATTTCTTCTAGGCTTTTAACATTGCTAAATGTTGCGGCTTCAAGTATTTGTGCATTAATTTTATAAATATCAGTAAAGCCAATCTGGCCTTTTAAAAATGCTGCAACAGCAATTTCATTTGCTGCATTAACCGTTGTTGTAGCGCCTTGCCCTGCACTACACGCATCTATAGCTAGCTGTAAGTTAGGGTAGCGAGCAAAATCAGGCTTAGTAAACGAAAAATCGCATATATCCGAGAAATTTAATGGTTTAACACCCGCGTTAATTCGATCTGGATAAGCGAGTGCATGTGCAATAGGCGTGCGCATATCAGGGTTACCCATTTGCGCTAAAATAGACCCATCATGGTATTGCACCATTGAGTGAATAATACTTTGCGGATGGATAACAACGTCAATGTCGCTGGTATCGCAATTAAATAGCCATTTAGCTTCAATAAACT
Source organism: Pseudoalteromonas sp. S3178 (assembly GCF_005886985.1). NCBI lineage: Bacteria > Pseudomonadati > Pseudomonadota > Gammaproteobacteria > Alteromonadales > Pseudoalteromonadaceae > Pseudoalteromonas > Pseudoalteromonas sp. S3178. The sequence continues at coordinate 104,133 of NZ_PNCW01000038.1, forward strand.
CAAGGCCTTTGTTCATCATTGTTGCAGAGTCGACCGATATTTTTTGCCCCATAGACCAATTAGGATGCGCTACGGCTTCGCTAACTGTTACATCTTTTAAGGTATTTATATCACGCGTTAAAAATGGTCCGCCAGATCCGGTAAGAAGAATTTTACTTACACCGTTATCTTGCAGGTTTTTATCGCTTTGTGCATTTTGTAATGAATGAGGTAGGCATTGAAAAATAGCGTTGTGTTCACTATCAATCGGCAATAAGGTCGCTTTGTGCTGTTTTACTTTATCAATAAACAACTGACCTGACATTACTAACGATTCTTTATTGGCAAGCAATACTTTTTTACCGGCTTCTACAGCGCTAAGCGTAGGTAGTAAACCGGCAGCCCCCACAATAGCCGACATCACAGTGTCTACATCAGGATGAGCACATAAATCGCTCATAGCTTGCACTGAGTGCATAACTAGAGTTTGGCAAGGCGTATTATTTAAATGTGAACTAAGTTCCTCTGCGGCTACCTGAGTGGCCATAACAGCATAAAGTGGCTCGTGTTCGATACACAGTTCAGCCATTTTTTTAGCATTTTGGCCGGCTGTTAATGCAAATACATCAAATAATTCTTTATTTCGTGCTACTACATCCAATGTACTTAAACCAATAGACCCCGTAGCGCCTAAAATAACCAGCTGTTGCTTTTGGTTCATAAACTCAAGGTCCATGCGTAACACATAACAAACATTGGCGCTGCTGCAGTTAAGCTATCAATTCTGTCTAAAATACCACCATGCCCTGGTAAACAACTACCGCTATCCTTTAAACCGGCTTCGCGCTTAAACATACTTTCAAGTAAATCGCCAACAGCAGAAAATAAGGCAATAAATGCAGTCATCACAGCGTAAATAGGCCAAACAACTAAATCAACATCGGTAAAGTGGCAAAAAGCTAAAACAAAAACAATTGAAGCAACAACACCACCGGCTAGCCCTTCAATGGTTTTATTAGGGCTCACCTTTGGCATTAGTTTGTGTTTACCAAAGCTTTTACCTGAAAAGTAAGCGCCTACGTCAGCACTCCACACTATGCCTAGCACCACTAAAATTAGTACAGAGCCAAAGTGGGTCGATTCAGCATATTGCGCACTACGTAGGGTATTAAGCGCAAGCCATAACGGTACAAGCGTTAGGAGCCCGGCAATACCACGCATAACTAACCCTTCGTTCCACGCTTTAGCCATGGCTGGATAACGCCAAATTAAGTAACTGGCTACAATCCACCATGCAAAGGACAGTGTAAATAAGTAATTTGCATCCCCGGCTAACTTGCCATTTACCCATAACGATTCGATTGGCCAATGTAAATTAAGTAAGCCAAGCAAAGCCGCTATCAATACCACAAAAGCGCCACGTTTAAGCTTTCCACATAAGCCCATAAATGCTGACCACTCCCACGCACCCAGCATAACAATTGCACCTGCAAAGTAGCTAAATAACGTAAGTGGTGTGTAAAAAACCAGCGCCAGTGCAGATGGTGCTAGCACTAGAGAGGTTAAAATGCGTTGTTTTAACAAAATTGTGACCCTTATTCTATTTAGGTTTGAGCGAGTAATTGTTTTATTTGTTCGCCCGTACAACCAAAACGTCGCTCTCTGGCAACGTAACACGCAATGGCCTCAGCAAATGCTGCTTCATTAAAATCAGGCCAAAGTGTCTCGGTAAAGTAAAGCTCTGCATAAGCAGCTTGCCATAGTAAAAAGTTACTAATACGAACATCGCCACCTGTGCGAATGAGTAAATCAGGTTCTGCCTGATCTGCCATGCTCATATGCTGCGCTAAGCGCTCTTCTGTAATATCTTCTGCGTTGAGTGTGCCCTGCGCCACTTGCAAAGCAAGCTGTTTAGCCGCATTAGCCATATCCCAACGACCACCATAGTTTGCTGCAACATTTAAACACAGCCCGGTGTTATTTTCAGTTAACTTATGTGCAGCGTCTACTTTGCTACGCAAGCTTTCTGAAAACCGTGATAAATCTCCAATAATGGTCAGTTTTACATTATTTTTATGAAGCTTTTTTACTTCTTTTGTTAAAACAAATAAGAAAAGCTCCATTAAAGTGTTTACTTCGTCTTCTGGGCGGCGCCAGTTCTCACTACTAAAAGCAAATAAGGTTAACGACTGTATCCCTAATTTAGTACAAAACTGAACTGATTGACGAACAGCGTCCACGCCTTTTTTATGCCCGAACACACGAGGTCTATTTCTAGCTTGAGCCCAACGTCCATTCCCATCCATGATGATGGCAACATGCTTAGGTAAACTTTGCTGTGAAATTGTGTCAGCGTCTAGAACCATAAATATTGACTATTCCATAAAAAAACGCCGCCTAGTATACCCCAGACGGCGTTTCAAAACTAATAAAATTAGCTGTTTAGATTTCCATCAATTCTGTTTCTTTGGCTGCTAATTGAGCATCCATTTCTTTGATAAACTTATCTGTAAGCTTTTGAATTGCATCTTCTGCTTGACGAGCTTCATCTTCAGAAATATCTTTTTCTTTAAGCAGAGATTTAACATCACCATTTGCATCACGACGAATGTTACGAACAGCAACACGGCCGCCTTCTACTTCACCGCGTACAATTTTAATTAAATCTTTACGACGTTCTTCCGTAAGCGGAGGAAGAGGTACACGAATAACAGTACCTGCTGACATAGGGTTTAAGCCTAAGTCAGACGCCATAATTGCTTTTTCAACAGCTTGCGCTAAAGATTTATCGAATACGCCAATGGCAAGTGTACGTGAATCTTCAATCGTCACGTTAGCTACTTGGTTAAGTGGAGTATCTGCACCGTAGTACGACACCATGATGCCGTCTAAAATTGCAGGGTGAGCACGACCAGTACGGATTTTAGATAATTGGCTACCTAGTGCTGCTACACTCTTTTGCATGCGCTCTTGCGCATCTTTTTGAATATCGTTAATCACGGTTTAATCCTAATTATTTGATTACTTCATCTGAGGCTTGTGAAGAGATAAGTGTTCCTTCTTCTTCACCCATAATTACGCGTTTTAACGCGCCTGATTTATTCATGTTAAATACGCTCAATGGCATATTATGATCGCGGGCTAATGTAAACGCCGCTAAATCCATAACTTTTAATTCTTTATCAATGATTTCATTGTAGCTTAAGTGACGGTAAAGCGTCGCTTCTGGGTTTTTAACAGGATCATCACTGTAAACGCCATCAACTTTTGTTGCTTTAATTACTGTGTCAGCTTCAATTTCGATACCGCGTAAACACGCTGCAGAATCGGTAGTAAAGAAAGGGTTACCTGTACCGGCTGCAAAAATAACAACACGGCCAGATTTTAATAAACTAATTGCTTCAGCCCAGTTGTAAGCGTCACATACACCGTTTAGTGGGATTGCCGACATTAAACGACAGTTTACAAATGCACGGTGCAGCGCATCACGCATTGCAAGGCCATTCATAACGGTTGCAAGCATGCCCATGTGATCGCCTACTACGCGGTTCATACCTGCTTCAGCAAGCGATCCGCCTCGTAAAAAGTTACCGCCGCCGATAACCAAACCCACTTCTACGTCGAGTTCTACCAGCTCTTTAATCTCTTGAGCCATACGATCTAATACTTTTGGGTCGATGCCGAAGCCTTCGTCTCCCATTAAAGCTTCACCACTTAATTTGAGAAGAACACGTCTAAAAATAGGTTTACGATTGATAGTCATAGTATTGGGGCCAACTTTTATTAAAATATGGGTAAAAAATAACCGCGCTTATGATAAACATAAAAGCGCGGTTATTTTAAAGAATTTCTATGCGTGACGCAAAACCAAATAGTACTTTAATTGCATCTAATTTCCTTATGCATCACAAATAGTTAATCTTACTGACCTTTAGCGGCTGCAATTTGAGCAGCAACTTCAGCAGCAAAATCTTCTTCTTTCTTCTCGATACCTTCACCAACTTCTACACGTACAAAGCCAGTAACTGTTGCGTTTTTCTCGTTAAGAACTTCGCCAACAGATTTTTTAGGTTCCATGATGAAAGCTTGACCAGTAAGAGAAACCTCACCAGTGAATTTTTTCATGCGTCCAACAACCATCTTCTCAGCGATTTCAGCAGGCTTGCCTTCGTTCATCGCGATGTCGATTTGAACTTGCTTTTCTTTTTCTACAACGTCTGCAGGAACATCAGCAGGCGTTAAGTACTCAGGGCTTGAAGCAGCAACGTGCATTGCAACGTGCTTAAGTGTTTCTTCGTCAGCAACACCAGCAACAACAACACCAATACGCTCACCGTGACGGTACTCAACTAGGTTTTCACCAGCGATGTACTGCAGGCGACGTACGTTGATGTTTTCGCCAATCTTAGTAACTAGCTCAACACGGTCTTCTTCAAACTTAGCTTGTAAGTCTTCGATAGAGATTGTTTCTGCGATTGCAGCGTCAGCAACTTTGTTAGCAAATGCTAAGAAGCTTACGTCTTTTGCAACGAAGTCTGTTTGACAGTTAACTTCAACAAGTACAGCAACACCAGCGTTTTGCTTGATGATGATAGTACCTTCAGCAGCAATGTTACCTGCTTTTTTAGCAGCTTTAGCAGCGCCACTTTTACGCATGTTTTCAATCGCTAACTCGATGTCGCCATCAGTTTCAGTTAACGCTTTTTTACAATCCATCATGCCAGCGCCAGTACGCTCGCGTAATTCTTTAACTAGGGCAGTAGTTACAGCCATTAGTAAATCCTCAAATCTGAAATCAGGTTAGATAAGCGGGTTACCCGCTCGACAAGAATAGCAAGTCTTCACCTTAAAAAGATGAAGACTTGATGACAGCTAATTACTCAGCTTCTACGAAGTCGTCTTTCTCAGCTTGAGCAACAATGTTGTTCTCACGACCTTCAGTGATAGCAGTAGCTACAGCACTTGTGTAAAGGTTGATTGCACGGATAGCATCATCGTTACCAGGTACGATGTAATCAACACCGTCTGGGTTAGAGTTAGTATCAACGATTGCAACAACTGGAATACCTAGGTTGTTTGCTTCACGGATAGCAATGTGCTCGTGGTCAGCATCGATAACGAAAAGCGCGTCTGGAAGACCGCCCATGTTTTTGATACCACCAAGGCTCTTTTCAAGCTTTTCCATTTCGCGGTTAAGCATTAACGTTTCTTTCTTAGTTAATTTCTCGAAAGTACCGTCTTGGCTTTGTACTTCAAGGTCTTTAAGACGCTTGATTGATTGACGTACAGTTTTCCAGTTAGTCAACATACCACCTAACCAACGGTGATTTACGAAGAACTGGTCGCTTTGTAAAGCGGCTTCTTTAACTGCGTCGCTTGCTGCGCGCTTAGTACCAACGAAAAGAACTTTACCTTTGTTTGCAGCAGCACTTGATAAAAACTTAAGTGCGTCGTTGAACATTGGTACTGTTTGCTCAAGGTTGATGATATGTACACGGTTACGTGCGCCGAAGATGAAAGGCTTCATCTTAGGGTTCCAGTAACGTGCTTGGTGACCAAAGTGAACACCAGCTTGAAGCATATCGCGCATTGAAACGTTTGCCATTTTATAGATCCTCTATAGTTGTTTAGGGTTAGGCCTCCACATATCCCATAGCACCAACACCGAAGTATTTAAACTTCAAATGCACCCAAGTGTATGTGACGATACGTGTGTGTGTTAAAATAAAATTGTGTTTGCCTTAAATACAAAAAATCATTTAAGAATTTATTTGTAAAAAGACGGCGCGCTTTATACCATATTAAAATTAAATACTCAACGTCGCGTGCAAAATTTGTGCGACGATAAATGTTAAAAAACGCAACTTTGGAGCCTCAATGAGCGCTGTGATCAAGACCCCTGAAGAAATTGAAAAAATGCGTATAGCCGGGCGTTTAGCGGCAGACGTGCTAGAAATGATTGGACCACATGTAGTGCCAGGTGTAACTACTGATGAGTTAAATACAATTTGTCATGATTATATTGTAAATGTGCAAAAAGCGATTCCTGCTCCGCTAAATTACCATGGTTTCCCTAAGTCGGTTTGTACCTCTGTAAATCACGTAATTTGCCACGGAATTCCAAACGACAAAGCTTTAAAAGATGGCGACAGCGTAAATATTGACGTTACCGTTATCAAAGATGGTTACCACGGCGACACCTCAAAAATGTTTCACGTAGGTACACCAAATATTCAAGGAAAGCGCCTTGCAGAAGTAACACAAGAAAGCTTATACCTTGCTATTAAAATGGTAAAACCAGGTGTACGTTTAGGTGATATTGGCGAAGCTATTCAAAAATATGCAGAAAGCTTCAACTACTCAATTGTTCGCGAATACTGCGGCCATGGTATCGGTAGCGAATTTCACGAAGAGCCACAAGTGATGCATTACGGTAAAGCAGGTACGGGTGAAACGCTAAAAGCAGGTATGTGTTTAACTATTGAGCCAATGGTTAATGCGGGTAAGCGCCAATGTAAACTGCTTAAAGATGACTGGACTGTTGTTACACGTGACCGTAGCTTGTCTGCGCAGTGGGAACACACATTATTAGTGACTGAAAATGGAGTTGAAATTTTAACGCTTCGATCAGATGATACTATCGAGCGGATCATAGAACACTAATAAAACCGAAACACTTGATAAGAAAAACCTTATCCGTGTGAAAGGTTCAACAAGGAGCCAGCCCACGTGGCATTACCCAACAAAGTAAAAAAGTTGCTTAGCGATGCTGAGCAACTTAGTGATTATCGCGATTGTTCTAGCTATTTTTATAAATGGTTACATAACGAATTTTCTAAACAACCGGTTGGTAATTTAATTAATGCCCGGGCTGAGTTTATTGACCGCCTACTAATAAAGTTATTTCATGTTTACGATTTAGCGCGCGAACCTGATTTAGCGCTTATTGCTGTGGGCGGGTACGGCCGTGGTGAATTACACCCCTACTCCGACATCGACTTTTTATTGCTAGTAACTCAACAACCTAGCGAAGAAATATGCGAAAAAATTGGCCAATTTGTTACCATGCTTTGGGATCTCAATTTAGAGATAGGCCACAGTGTGCGCACCATTGAGCAAGCCATTGAGCAAAAACGTGAAGACGTTACATTTGCCACCAGCTTGCTTGAAAGCCGCCTAATTTTTGGTAACCACATTGAGTTTGAAAAACTCAAAACACATATTATCGAAACCCCAGTTTGGCGCTCAGGTGAGTTTTTTGTTGCTAAAGTGCAAGAGCAAAATCTTCGCCACAAAAAATGCCACGGCACAGCGTATAACCTAGAGCCCAATATAAAAGAAAACCCAGGTGGCCTGCGCGACTTACAAACTATAATTTGGGTTGCTAAAAAGCACTTTAGAGCCGAAACACTGCAAGAGCTAATAAGCCACGGCTATTTAACTCATGAAGAGTTTCAGGAGCTTTCAGAGTGTTTAGAGAACTTATGGAATATTCGCTTTGCGCTGCATTTAGCTGCAGGTCGCTCAGAAAACCGATTATTGTTTGATCACCAACCCAATGCTGCAGAAATTTTAGGTTTTGGTAGTGATGGTAAATCGTCGGTTGAGCGCATGATGAAGCGTTTGTTTAGAATAATGAGCCGCGTGCGCGAGCTTAATCAAATGCTACTTTCGTACTTTGAACAAAGCATTATTCCAGAAACCATAGAAGCGCCAGTTGTAGAACTTGATAGAAATTTTGAACGCGTTGGCCATCAAATAAGAGTAAAAAATCCATCTGTATTTTTTAGGCGCGACCAGCTGTTTGTTTTATTTGAACACATAGCCGACAACCCTGAAATCACTCATATTTACCCAAGCACCATACGCACAATTCGCCAAGTTCGTAGGCGCCTATTGGGCGATTTACAAGATTACGCTGCGTGTCGCGAAGCATTCTTACGCCTGGTAAAACACCCTAATGGCATGGGCCGCGCGTTTACCCTTATGCATAAACACGGCATGTTAGCCGCATATTTACCACAGTGGCGTAATATATTTGGGCAAATGCAGTTTGATTTATTTCATGCCTACACAGTAGATGAGCATACCCATAAGCTTATTAAAAATATTTACCAATTTTTTGATAAAACCGGTATCAGTGAGTTTCCTATTTGTAGTGAAATAGTGACCCGTATGGATAAGCCCGAGCTACTTTATTTAGCCGGAATATTTCATGATATTGCTAAAGGCCGTGGTGGAGATCATTCAGAGCTTGGCTCAGTGGATGCCATTGCTTTTTCTAAATTACATGGCTTCCCATCGTCAGACGGCAAGCTGATATCTTGGCTTGTTGGTAACCACTTACTAATGTCGGTAACCGCACAGCGTAAAGATATAAACGACCCAGGTGTAATTAAAGACTTTGCATCACGCGTAAAAACAGAACGCCAGCTCGACTACCTATATTGTTTAACCGTTGCCGATATTCGCGCAACCAACGACAACTTATGGAACGACTGGAAAAACACGTTACTGCGCGAACTCTACTTACATACTCAACGTGCGCTACGCCTAGGGCTTGAAAACCCAATGGATCAACGCGACCAAATTCGCGATAAAAAGCACCAAGCTAAACAGCGCTTACTTAATTTAGGTCATTTTGAAGAACAAATAGACTTAATTTGGAGCCGTTTTAAAGCAAATTACTTTACCGCCTTTAGTGAGCAACAAATATCGTGGCACAGTGAACATCTGCTTAAATGCACCGATTTAAGCCAGCCAAGTGTAGTTGTATCAGATAAAGCCATGCACGGTGGAACACAAGTCTTCGTATACAGCCCCTACTCTGGGCCATTGTTTGCTCGCTTAGTGAGTGTAATTGGTACTAAAAAAGCACAAATACAACATGCTCAAGTACTTACCACCAAAGACGGTTACGTACTATTTAACTTTGTAATACTTGAAGTAAATGGTGAGCCTATCGCAAGCAGCCGCGCGCAATCTATTAAACGCGGCCTTGAACAAGCACTTAGCGATCCACGTAAAAAGATTCGATTTAAAAAGAATCGCTCACAACGATTTAAAGACTTTAATATTAAACCGAAAATTGTGCTGCGCCCTCATGCACGCAAAGACCGCAGTTTAATAGAAATACAGGCCGTAGATATACCTGGCTTATTAACCAAAATTGCCGAAGTTTTCCAAGCCCATTTATTACACATTCATGCTGCCCGCATTACAACGGTAGGTGAACGTGCTGAGGATTTCTTTGTCGTATCAAATAACGAATATCAAGCGCTGACTGATGAAGAGCAAGTTAAAATTCATCAGGCATTACGTAAAAAATTCAACGCCGAAACAGAATAAGGACACACCATGTCAGATTTAAAAACCATGATAGAAAACGCGTGGGACAACCGCGACAGCATTAGCCCAAGCACCGTATCTAGCGATGTTAAACAAGCTATTATCGACGCACTAGAGTTACTTGATAGCGGCGCTGCCCGCGTTGCAGAAAAAATATCAGGCGAATGGGTTGTACACCAATGGCTTAAAAAAGCCGTATTACTGTCGTTTCGTATTCGCGACAATCAACCAATGAACGACGGCGTAAACCAATTTTATGACAAAGTACCGCTTAAATTTAGCGACTACACGCCAGAGCAATTTCAGCAAGGCGGCATGCGCGTAGTACCAAATGCGGTAGCCCGTAAAGGCAGCTTTGTAGGTAAAAACGTCGTACTTATGCCATCGTACGTAAACATTGGCGCATATGTAGACGAAGGCACTATGGTTGATACATGGGCAACTGTAGGCTCATGTGCACAAATTGGTAAGAACGTACATTTATCTGGCGGCGTTGGCATAGGCGGCGTTTTAGAGCCACTACAAGCTAACCCAACCATCATTGAAGACAATTGTTTTATTGGCGCACGTTCTGAAATTGTTGAAGGCGTAGTAGTAGAAGAAGGCGCTGTAATTTCAATGGGCGTTTACATCAGCCAAAGCACCCGTATTTACGACCGTGAAACTGGCGAAATTCACTACGGCCGCGTACCAGCAGGCGCAGTAGTTGTACCAGGCGCACTACCATCAAAAGATGGCACCCACAGCCTATACGCTGCAATCATCGTTAAAAAAGTTGATCAACAAACACGTGAAAAAGTAGGCATCAACGCCCTACTTCGCTCGATTGATGATTAAAAAGAAGCGATAAGCTTTTAGCTGTAAGCCCTAAGAAGATTGATTTTAATCGTACGTTGGGTTGAGTAAAACCAACGGCACATTAAAGTTTAGTGTTTTAGCAAAAGTTTGATTGTATATTAAAAGCTCTAAACCTTTGGTTTAGAGCTTTTTTGTTTACAGCAGTGAACTATTAATCAAACAGCATTATATTTGTCTTAATAAGTAATATATTAGCTGAACCTGTAAAACCTGAATTCTCACCTTCATTATTTTTTCCATTAAGATTCATGCACAGATCATTATAAAATTTAAAATATCATCGAAAACATAACTTAATAAAATAAAATAAAATAATATTGAGTGTTTAATCAAAATAATAAAAAACACTTGTTTTAAAACAACAGGCATATACAACACAAGATACTGAATTAGCCAACACACCCAAGATATAATAAGGTAGTAAAGCATAATTGAAAGTTAGCAATTAATATTAAGGATTAATATGACAAAAACTGCTTTACGCTCAACTATTTTGCTACCGGTATTTTTACCTGCAGTGTTTATTATTCTGCTCTTGGTAATTGGTACAAGTAGCAACCCTGAACTGGCAGGGCAAGCATTCAGTGTAACCCTGAAGTGGATAACAGAAACCTTTGGTTGGTTTTATATGTTATCAGTCGCTATTTTCTTAGTTTTCATCGTTTGTGTTGCAACCTCTAGCTGGGGCAATATCAAGCTGGGTCCTGATCATGCGCAGCCGCAATACAGTTTCGCTGAATGGTTTGCCATGCTATTTTCAGCCGGTTACGGAGTCGCATTACTTTATTTTGGTGTAGCAGAGCCCGTGCTCCATTATGCATCTCCGCCCGCAGGCGCAGCAGAAACCGTCGACGCCGCCAAGCAAGCTATGCAAATTGCATTTTTTCATTGGGGTTTTCACATATGGGCAATCTATGGAATTGTCGGTTTAGTCCTTGCTTATTTTGCATTTCGCCATGGCCTTCCACTGTCGATTCGCTCAGCGTTGTATCCACTTATTGGTGATAAAATATATGGCCCTATTGGTCACACTGTTGATGTGTTTGCCATATTAGGCACGCTATTTGGTATTGCTACAACGTTAGGGCTTTCCGTTACCCAAATTAATGCCGGGCTGCATTATTTGTGGCCAAATATCCCTATTAATACCACAGTACAAATTACTGCTATTGCCATTATTACAGCAGCGGCCACGCTCTCTGTAGTGGCAGGTATGGATAAAGGAGTAAAGCGCTTATCTATTGTAAACATGACACTTGCAGTGTCATTAATGGCCTTCGTATTTTTTATTGGCCCTACTATTCATATCCTTGAATCGTTTTTACAAAATACCGGCAGCTACCTAAGCGGTATTGTTGAGCGTACTTTTAATTTACAAGCATATAGCCGTAGTGATTGGATTGGTAACTGGACACTATTTATATTTGGCTGGACTATTGCTTGGGCGCCATTTGTTGGCATGTTTATCGCCAAAATAAGCCGCGGCAGAACCATCAGGCAATTTGTTGTAGGAGTGATGTTAGTTCCGACTATTTTTACCTTTTTGTGGTTTTCTGTGTTTGGTGATACCGCGTTAAATCTAATAATGAATGAAGGGTTCAATACTTTAATTACTGATGTTCAAGCCAACCAAGCTGTTGCATTGTTTCAGTTATTTGAGGTGCTACCGCTATCATTTATTATTTCGCTACTCACCGTTATTCTAATCATTACCTTTTTTGTAACCTCGTCTGACTCAGGATCATTAGTTATTGATTCCCTCGCCTCTGGCGGTAATATTAATACGCCCGCATGGCAACGCGTGTTTTGGGCTGTGCTAGAGGGCGCTGTGGCTGCTGTTTTATTAGTGGCAGGAGGGTTAAGTGCGCTACAAACTATGACTATAGCCAGTGCCTTACCCTTTGCGATTATTATGCTTATTGCAACCGCCGGGCTTTGGCGAGCACTCATTATTGAAGGCCATCGCGATACTAGCTTACAAGCACATGCGCTCAATGGCCGTAATGTCAACTTATCTCATTGGAAGCGGCGTTTAGCCGCCATGGTTAATTACCCCAATAAAGAAAAAGTACACACCTTCATTAGTAGTGTGGTGGTACAAGCGATGCAGGCCGTTCAGGCTGAATTAAAAGCTCGACAATGGCATGCAGAGGTTGATTTTGATACCGACTTAGGCCGTGCTCATTTAACTGTGCTACGCCATGAGCATGTTGATTTTGTATATGACATTCGTCTAACCGAACACCCTATGCCAAGCTTTGCCTATTCAGAACTAAAGCCCGATATTGATAACACCGAAATGTATTACAAGGCTGATGTTTTCTTACGTCGTGGTGGGCAATCTTACGATGTGTATGGTTACAGTGAAGATGATATTGTGAAAGATATTCTTGATCAATTTGAGAATTACTTACACTTTTTAGGTAACAGCCCAGGTGAGCTACCTTGGGATATGGCCGAGCACGATGACATGTTAAATAGCGATAAATCTTAAATAAGCATCGTATTCAATGCACAATTAATGCAATAAAAAAGGCACTGAAAAGTGCCTTTTAGTTTGCACAATTAATTTTTAATTACAGTGCGTTAAATATGTCGTCTGTTTTAGCTGCGCAAATAAAGTCGTTTTTGTATAGCAACATAATAGTTTCTCTACCCCACATCATCAGAAGTAAAATAATTAAATTTCTATTGCCCTAAGTTACATTAAAATAAAATTTACATCGTTAACTTAGTGGTGATATAACTGAGTGTGTTTTGGGGACGAGTTGATGAATATTCAGACTGTTAGCTGCTAGATATTAACCTCACATCCTTTTTATAAGGAAAGTGAAAACTCTAACTTAAATAACGTTTAGCCTATTTTTAAAATAATAAAAGCACTTAGCAGGTTGTACTAATGGAAGAGTATTTAATCGTAAAACAAAAAAAGAAAGCTCCATTCATAATTGGGACTTTATTGTTGTTAATAGCTCTTGGCTATTTAATTAAATTAGCACTATTCTCTGATGGCATACCTGCTCGTTATTTGAAACCAATACTTGTTACTAAAATATCCTCACCTAATGTATTAAAAGGGATTGGTACAATAGAGCCTACACAAAGAGAGCTTTTGTCTGCGCCGCTAAAAGGCAATATCAAAGCACTTACAATTCGTGAAGGGCAAGCTATAAAAAAAGGCCAAGTATTGGCAAAGCTAACTAACTACGAGTTGGAACAAGATATACATAATGCGAGCTATGAGCAGCTTAATTTAGAATCTCAGGTGGCTATTGATAAAAGCAATTTAACAATCAAGCTCTCGCAAATCAAAGTAGACTTATCTAAAGCCCAAATGGCATTGCAGCAGCAATCGCTTGAATTAAATGCTAATAAAGTTTTAATGGAACAAGGTATTATTTCTGCAATTCGCTTTAAACAAAGCGAAATGCTTTACAAGCAAAGTGAACTTGAAGTTAATGCTAAAAATGATGAACTTGGCCTATTTAAAGATGCATTTGATCAGCAATTAATTGCGCTTGATAACAAAATAAACATCGCCAAAAACAAACTTAGTTATTTACAAAGGCGCCAAGAGCAATTAACACTCACAGCAAACTTTGACGGTACCGTAAGCCAAAACTTAGCTAAATTAGGTCAAGCGGTCACACAAGGTCAATCGTTGTTTGAGTTAATAGAGACCGACAACTTACTCGCTAAAATACAAGTTCCTCAATATTCATCTACTCAGTTAAAGATAGGCCAAAAAGCAGACATAGTTACGCCCAGTGGCACAATTGCAGCTAAGGTTGATTATATTGATACGGTAATAAGAAATGGTGCTATTAACGTATTTTTAGTATTAAACGCCCCCCCACCATCATGGCTTAGAAGCAGCCAAGCAATAGAAGCTCATATTTATTTAGAGAAATCTCTACTCGTTCAAAATATTCCAAAGCCGAATGACTTTGATAGTCATAGCCAGTGGAAGATTTATGAAGTAACACCATCAAGTAAAGCTATTCTTACTCACATAAATTACAAATCGAGCGAGCGAGATACGTTAAGCTTTAATGAACCATTAAAAAGTAACTATGTGTTGTTACTGCCTGCTGATTACGCCACTGAAAATAACTTTGACTTGATAGGTGCTTTTTGATGAGTTATCCGCTGATAGAGTTTAATAATGTTTTTTATCAATATCCTAATACCAAAGTGAATACACTTAAAGCTATAAACTTTAAAATAAACAGTGGCGATTATATTGCAATTACGGGCACCTCAGGCAGTGGTAAAAGTACCCTACTTTCTATTTTAGGTTTGTTAAATTTACCCAGCCAAGGGCAATACACTATTTTAGACACTAACACAGCAGACTTAACACCCGATGCGATTGCAGCTATTAAAAACAGAGAGCTTGGCTTTATATTTCAAAACTTTAATTTGTTAAATCATTTAAGCGTATTTGATAACGTTGCTTTACCACTGAGTTACAACAAATCAGTGCCTAGAAAGGACTACCTAAATAAAGTTAAAGCTGCACTTAATAAAGTAAACATGCTTGAGTTTATTGATAGAAAACCAAGCCAATTGTCTGGCGGGCAACAACAAAGAGTTGCTATTGCTAGAGCATTAATAAATGATCCCTCTGTTATTTTAGCTGACGAGCCAACCGGTAATTTAGATTCGAGCAATAGCGAGCAAATATATCAGTTACTCAATAAGCTAAACGACGAAGGTAAAACAATTTGTTTAATTACCCATGATGAAAACCATGCTAAAACAGCAAAAACGCGTTTGTATATTCAAGACGGGCAGCTAAGTGCGCAAGGTTTTTAATGCTAAATTTAATTACTGATCTGACTTTTAACTGGCTAAAATATGCTAAGCAAAGTACTAAATTATGGCTTAGCTGTTTGTTGCTGAGTATTCCTTTATGTTTAATTTTAAATATAAGTAACATTCATAGTCAGTTTTTATCAGCCGATTACACGGCAATAAATAACATTCATAACATTAAACAAGTTTACTTAAGTGACACTCAAAATGACTTACCCGTTGATGAATACATTTTTGATGAAATAACCGTATTGCACCCAGGTTTAGTCGGCGTTTTTGAACGCTCTATCGATTTATCATTAAAGCTTTCGGTTAATCATGATAGTGAGGCCGTTAAGGTAAGTTTTATATCGGGGGGTTATAAACAATTAGGTATCATTCCTGCTTTAGGCAGCTTTGAAAAATTAGATTACCCAAAACAAGGCAGCGCACTAAGTGCCGCTATTAGCTATTCGTTTTGGCATACTCATTTTAAAGGTGTCACTGATATTATTGGCAAACAGCTTGTTGTTAATAATAAAAGCATAAACATTGTTGCTGTAATGCCAAAAGAGTTTAAAAGCTTTAAACGTGCCTATGAACCTAAACTTGTTATTCCTTACTCGCAACTCAAGCGTATTTTGCCTCAAGAAAGTAACCTGACCCCAGATACATTTACGTATATTCTAGGAAACGTTAAAAATAAAACACTTTTCTTAAACTTGCTAAATAAGCACTTACAAAACGAAATGTTTATATTTGATAACACCGAACTTAAGTTTAGTGATGGTATTGGCGTCAACCCAACTCACTTTAACAAAATAATAAAGCGCCTAAACTTATTGCAGTTACTATATTATATTTTACTCTCATTTAGCTTTATTGCCTTTTGTGCATTTTACTGTGCAGAATCAATTAAAAAGCAACAAGAAGAAACTATACGCAAATTATGCGGAGCCAATAATACACACATTTTTGTGCAGCAAATTATTGATATCGTACTCACAAGCCTACTGCTTATTATTGTAATGTGCGTTTTTTATCCACTGAGCGACAGTATCAGCGCAATTTTATTACCAAGCCTGAACCAGCTAAGCAGCTCTTTTTCATTATTTACGCTGGCGGTATTTTACATTGTTATTATTACTTTTTTATCGGCGCTTAGTTATTTTCAACGAAGGTGGATACACAGCAGTATTGGACGCGGCCAAAGTGCAACAACAAGCGAAAAAGTACAAGTATTCTCATTACTTTCGTTACTTACTAGCCTTGCTATTACAAGTGTTTACATTAGTAGTTTGGTTATTTACAGCCAGATTAATTTAAATAATAAAAACGTGGGATTTGTTGCTGATAATATTTTAATAGCTAGTTTTAGCTTCCCGCAATCACCTAGCGAGGCCTTTATTGCAAATAACTCTGCTCAACAATTAATTCAGCAATTAAATTCACTGCCCATTATTGAAGAAGTATCGCTTAGCTCTGCTCCGCCACTATCAGATCGCAGTGGGTTTAGTGCATGGTACACCGTTACCGGACAAGCTATCAGTTCGGGGAAAAGCGCCAGTACCGCAAGCCATAGAGTGAGCCCGCATTACTTTAAAACTATTGGCGCTAAGCTTATCTCAGGGCAAAGCGTGCAATGGCAACAGTATCAAAGCATTGTTGTTAACAGTGCTTTATGGGATCAATACTTTGCAGGCACAGAACTAAACCAAGCTTATTTATTAGCCCAATTTGATACTGGAAAAGTAAAGCATAAAGTAGTTGGCGTTGTTAATGATATTTATAATGAAGGAGCCGATACACCCGTTCAGCCCACTGTGTACAGTGTAATAAGCGCCCTGACAGGTTTTGAAACAATCATAATTAAAACTTATGCGCCCATCACACAAGTTGAAAGTGAACTCCAAACGGCAATAAAGGCATTAAGTGTAAACTTTAACGATTTATCACTTACCCCCCTTTCGTCTTTAGTAAAAAATGAGCAAGCCCCTAGAAATGCATTACTTATAATTACCGTTGTGTGCTCCTCAATTCTTCTACTCTCTGCGTTTTTATACAACTACAGTAGTATTAAACAACTTACGGCTAAATCATCCACAGAGCTTGCGTTAAGACGTGCTATGGGCGCTCGCAGCTACCAAATATGCTATTTATTTTTAAAGCTCTTTTTCACTGCATTTGTGATAGCCCACATAGTTATTGTCGCACTATTTTTCACCCAACATGAAAAACTACAAACTTATTTATTTCAACAATCCGTTTTTGACCTAAATATTATACTGATAGTGCATTTAGTCATTTTGTTAGCGGTTATATGTATTATTGCTATAGAGATTAAAAAAACACTTAACAACTCGTGGAATCACTTAACTTAAGGATAAACATGTACAAATTACTACTAGCTACACTACTTATATACGGCGGAAATACATACGCTGAGCAGTACAGTTTCTCTCATTACCAAATGGTTAAATCGCCCATTAATAATACCGCACCGCAAATGTTTTTATTTAACAGCAAAGGCGAGTTGATGCATTACTCTGATAAATATTTACCAAATATTTTATCTATTTTTAAAAATAAACAAAGCCATCCTGACTCCGATTTAATTAAAAGTAATTTAGAGCAGCTATTAACAACATTGCCCGATTTTACTCAGCAAAAGTATACGTTGTTTTACACCTCAATAGATGAAGATGTAGGCCCCTGTCCACCTTGTAGACAACAAGAAAAAACAATCGACATGCTTAAAAGTAAGTTTTCAGATAAGCAGTTAAAGGTTCATTCAATTTCTATAAATGCCAGTGACAACGGTATATAAAAAAAGCCCGCTAAATAGCTTTAGCGGGCTTTTTTGCAAAGGTTAAACCTTTAAAAAGTTTACAGCGCGTTAAATACGTCATCTGTTTTAGCTGCGCAAATAAAATCGTTTTTGTGTAGGCCTTTAATTGAATGGCTCCACCACGTTACAGTTACTTTGCCCCACTCGGTTAATAAACCAGGGTGATGGCCTTCATCTTCTGCCATGTCGCCCACTTTGTTAGTAAATGCGATAGCTTGTTTAAAGTTTTTAAATTTATAAACACGTTCAAGCTGCATAATGCCGTCGCGTACTTCTGGTACCCAGTCTGGTATTTTAGTAATTAATTGTGCAAGCTCTTCGTCAGATACTTTTGGTGCATCTACGTGGCAGGCTTCGCATTTTTGTTCACTTAATGAAGACATTTTAAATCCTTACTTTAGCGTTTCTTTTTAAATTAAAGTTAACCGGCTAATTTTTCTTTAGGTGGAAATTTTGGGTCGTGCAAACCAAGCGCTTTAGCTTGCTCAACCAAAGTCATAATATCCATTTGCGATATATCAAACAGATCATGAATCGAATTTATGGTGTAGTACTGTGGTTGCATAATATCAATACGGTACGGCGTACGCAGCACATCAATTACGCTCATGGGCGTTATTTCTGGTGTGTCTGAATACACGTATTGCGTTTCACCCGGACTTGATAAAATACCGCCGCCGTAGATACGCAGGCCATCTTCGGTTTGCATTAAACCGAACTCAACCGTAAACCAATACATACGTGCAAGGTACACGCGATCTTTTTTCTGTGCTGCGTACCCTAATTGGCCATATTTGTGTGTAAATTCGGCAAAGTCAGGGTTGGTTAGCATTGCGCAGTGGCCAAATATTTCATGGAAGATGTCAGGTTCTTGTAGGTAGTCAAACTCTTCACGGCTACGAATAAACGTAGCTACCGGAAATTGTTTGTTTGCCAATAATCTAAAAAACTCATCAAAATCGATAAGCGCAGGTACAGGCGCTACTTGCCAACCAGTTGAGGCAAGAAGCACTTCGTTAAGCTCGCTTAACTGTGGGATACGATCGTGTGGTAGGTTTATTTTTTTAAGCCCCTCCATGTACTCATCGCAGGCCTTGCCTTCTATGCACGCAAGTTGGCGTGCTACAAGCTCAGACCAAATTTTATTTTCTTCATCGCTCCAGTGTATAACACCATTTTCGTCTGGTGTTTTGGATGTGTATTTACTTGCTTTAGCCATAATAACCTTCTTGGGGTTAAGCCCTAAATGTGTGTCAGTGTGATACTCAAGATGAGTGAATATCTAATGCAGCCATACTATGCAAAAGTGAAGAAAAGTTTAATAGTTAAGCGTATATCAGCATTTGGCACGATCACTCAAACTGTAAATTTAAAATTACACACAAGGAGTGAATTATGTACACTACCGTTTATAAAGGCCTTGAAGTTCAACTTTAATGTACACAAATAAATACACTCAATAAATCAACGTAAAAGCTTGATTTAAGTCATCAATAATATCGTTAACATCCTCAAGCCCAACAGAGAGCCTAATTAGGCCGTCGCTTATACCTGCGGCTGCTCGCTCCTGTGGTGTATAAGGCGAGTGCGTCATTGATGCGGGGTGCTGAATGAGCGTTTCGGCATCACCTAAACTTACAGCGAGTGTGCAAAGCTTCATACTATCTATAAACTGCGCTCCTTGGACAAGGGTGCCTTTAATTTCAAATGCAATAACGCCACCTGCAGCTTTCATTTGATTGCCTATGTATTTATTACCTGGGTGCGATTTAAGCCCTGGGTAGTAAACAATATTAACCTGTGGGTGTGCCTCTAAGTGTTCAGCTACTTTTTGTGCGCTTTGGCAATGACGCTCCATGCGTATAGCTAAGGTTTTTAAGCCGCGGTTTATTAGCCATGCGTCGTGTGGGCTTATAGTTGCACCAATATCTTTAAGTACCGTCATTTTTATTAAGGTAATGTGCTCTTGCGTTCCACACACAAGCCCTGCTACTACATCACCATGGCCGTTTAAATATTTGGTGGCGCTGTGCATAATAATATCTATACCGTACTGCTTAGGCGATTGCAGCAGTGGCGTTAAAAAGGTGTTGTCGACCACACTAATTAAATTGTGCTGTTTAGCCACTGCACCAATTAAGGCTAAATCAATAACAGCCATTGTCGGATTTATGGGTGTTTCGACAAAAATCATTTTGGAATTAGGTTTAATGGCAGCGCGTAGTTCGTCCTCGCAGGTCATATCAACAAAAGTGACTTCAATCCCCCAGCGCGGCAACATGTGTGCAAAAAACGCGAACGTACAACCATATAACGCGCTTGATGCCACAAGGTGATCGCCCTGCGATAAAAAGCTCAATACCGATGCCGATACCGCGCCCATACCGGTGGCGGTGGCAGCTGCAGCTTCGCAGCCTTCTAACTGTGCTACTTTTTGCTCAAGTTCGGTGGTGGTTGGATTACCTAGGCGGGTGTAAATATAACCTGGCTCTTCGCCTGCAAAACGTGCGGCGCCTTGTGCTGCATTTTCAAAATGAAAGGTAGAGGTTTGATACAAAGGCGACGTGAGTGCGCCGTGCGGATCGTTTGCTTTTTGTGGGCCATGGATACATTGGGTATTAATATGATGCTTGCTCATTGTGTGCTCTCGTTTTTATTATGTGTGTCAATTACATAAATAAAACGCACCGCACTTTAAATCACAAGCATGCCGGATGCTCAGATGGCTATTTGTGCAAAAACCGTTCAGCGCGACTTTGTACACAAATATTGCCACTTTTTTATTGTGTTGGCTCGGCCTTTTTACGGCTCATAATTTTACTAGCAATACTTTGCACTGTGCCTTTTAACAAGCTGCGTTTGTTTTCAAGCCTTGGTAGTGGGCGGCTAAGCTCCATTGCTTTGTAACCAATGCGTGCTGTAAAAATACCCGCGCTTACCCCTTGTGCTGCACGCCCAGAAAGCTTACCTAAAAGCTCAGCACTGAGTGCTGTGGCTGCTAAATCAGATACAAGCTCAGCACTGCCTACAAACATCACTTGTTTTATAAGCATACGGTAGAGCTTAATGCGGCTTGCGTAACCAAAACCAATGCCATAAATTTTACCTATTTGCTCAATTAACTTAGTGCCGCGCCAAAGCACTGCCATCATATCCACCAGCGCAAGCGGGCTTAGGGCAACGAGCAATGCTGACTCTGTGGCAAAGCGATTTATTAACTTTTTAGCGTGGGTGTCTTGCGTTATAAGTAAGCTATTCGCGTAAAGGGTCATTATTTCTTTATCGCTATGATGGGTAGCTACTTGGTTTTTAAACGCGTCGAAGTTGTCGAGTTGTTGGTGCTTGTTTAGCTTTTCAAGCCACGGCAATGCGCCGCCTACTTGCTCGCTATTTAAAAGCCTGTCGGCTTCATGGCGGTGTAACTGATTGCGCTTTAAACTGCGCAGCATTCTATATTCGCGCCAGAGCATGCGCCCAATTAATAGCACACCACTTACCACGGCTGTTAAATATACGCCGCCTAAAATTACCGATTGCTGAAATGCAAATACTAGCGAATAAGCAAACTCAAGTAGCACCAGTACTAAAAAGCTGACAACAAACACACCTTTAAGCGTTTGCCATTTTGACTTTTTATATACCGGCTCTAAATCTATTTCATCTTCAAGAAGCTCATCATCAGGCTCTTCAATGTATTCACTTTGACCTTGAGCAACTATTTTTGCAGGGGCAAGTTTAGGCTCAACCTGCTCATCTGCCTGGGTATTAATACGCCTACCCGCTTGAAATGTTTGGTGTGTATCGTTCATGATAATTTGTCTCCTAACAGGTACTGCATCACATGATCAAGACGAATATGTTTAAGTTGCTTGTCGGGGTTTGCCATAGGCGCAAACGACAAAAACTCAAACCCCTGCGCTGGCCACTCATTTTTATTAAGCATGCGGTTAGGTGGCTGTGGTGGTAAGTAAGTTAGCCAGTCTTGCTCGTTAAGTGGTTTGCCATAAATGCAATCAAGCGTTTGACCTTTATCGGCAACTTGGCGCGGCTGCGTTGCAGTAATTGACGACATAGCCATAGTTTCTATTTGTACGCCATCAAACTTTAAGTGATTGCTTTGCTCATGCACAAGCGAATCAAGCAGTAGTGCTAAGTCTTTGTGATGCTTGGCACTTATATGATCTGACTTATTGGCAGCAAAGAGTATTTTATCTATGTTGGGTTTAAATAAACGTTTAAAAAAGCCCGACTCGCCGTAATTAAAGTGTGCGAGCAATTGATTAATTACACTACTTTGCTCTTGGAGTGTTTCGTGGCCTTCGTTTAAAGCGCTGAGTACATCTACTAGCACAATTTGACGGTCAAAGTGTTTAAAGTGCTCATTATAAAAAGGCTTAACTACTTCTTTTACATAGGCGTTAAAACGCTTAATTAAATGCGCTAAGTTAGAGCCAGGCACCACTTCATCGCTTTTTATATGCTGTGCATTTACCGGAAAAAACAATAAAAGCGGCGCACCTTGTAAGTCGCCAGGCATAAGCATACGCCCAGGTTGTAACATGGCAAGCTTGGTGTCTTTTTTAAGGCCCACCAGCATACTTTGATAAAGCGCTGCAATGTGCGCAAGCAACCCTTCATCTACGGGGGCATTTAAATCAAGCTGTTCAAGCGCGTTTAAAAATTCAGTAGAGGTGTTTACACGCGGGTGCTGTAATAACAGCGGATATTGTTGCTCGCACCACAAGCTATAGCTTTGCTCAAGCATAGGTAAATCAAGTAGCCATTCACCTGGGTAGTCAATAATATCTAAATACAGCGTAGATTGCGGCGAAAAATGCCCACGCAACCCTGAAGCACTTTGGTATTTAATAGCCAAGCGCAGGGTGTTAATACGCTCGGTTGATGCAGGCCATGTAGGCTCCCCATCGCTTGGGAGTAATGCGTTAAGTGCTCGTGGGTAGTCAAACGTAGGCACCTTTAACGCCTCTTGCGGAACAACTTTAGTGGCAATGTGGCGGTGCTCTCGCATTACATCAAAAAAGGGTAAGTTTTTATCATCACTTTGTGTGGTTAAGTGTTTAACAAGCGCGGTAATAAACGCCGTTTTACCACTACCACTTAAACCCGTTACGGCTAATTTTACGTGTTGATCTAAACTACGATGAAGGGCTTTTTGGGCTGAACCTTTAATGCTTTTAAAGGTTTTTTTGGCAAATGAAGTGCTACTCATAATGGGCTAGCACTTCATTGATGCTTAATCACCGAACAAAGTGCTATTAAATCCTTTAAAGTTTGTTGATTTCACGGCTAACCGTAAACTCGCTTGAAGTAACATGGCGTTCCATATCTTGAAGGCGCGAATCTACTCGCCCTAAACGCTCTTTTAAGTCTTGCAATGCGCGGCGCGGAGGCTCGCCTTTTTGCCATACTTTAAATTTAACTTCTAGCGGATCGTCAGTTTTAGTTGAGCTGTTTGTATGTGTAGTTGTGGGGTCTTTTATATCTAAAATAAACCACGCTGCAATATACGCTACCACAAATAATGGGCCACCTGTTAGCAGTACCGCACTAACAAATATAATGCGAACTAACCATAACTCCATATTAAAGTAGTCACTTAATCCCGCACATACACCGGCTATTTTACCGCGTTGTGGGTCTCTTAATAATTCGCGTTTGGCACTCATACTTTACGTCTCCATTGTGGTGACTCTTGATCAAGTAATGCTTCAAGGGTTTCTACTCGGTCAGCCATTTTTTCGGCTTTTTGAGCAAGCTCAAGTAATTGGCGGTGTTCATGCTCACTTAAACCTTGGCTTACTTGTTTTTTGCTACGGTAGTGTAAAATTAACCACAGTGGCGCAACAAAAATCATAAACATGACAAATGGTACAATTATTACCTCTGAATCAAACATAACCCTCTCCTGGCAATCCGTATTCGATGTTTTAAGCAGTGGGGCACTTTAAGTACCCCTTTATAAGTTATTTATCAGCTAGCTTCTTTTTAAGTTCGGCTAACTCATCATCTATCTTTTCATTTTTTTGTAAGTCTGCAATTTCGTCTGCTAATGTTTTCTTACCTAAATCGTACGACTCTATTTGAGATTCTAGTCCATCAATTTTAGTTTCGTAGCGTTCAAAACGATTAAGTGCATCTTCTACTTTAGAGCTATCAAGCGCTTTTTTCACTTCAAGGCGCGACTCAGCCGAGCGTTGACGTAAAATAATTGCCTTTTGACGCGCTTTAGCATCAGCTAGCTTTTCTTGCAGCGTGGTGACTTCTTGCTGTAGTTTCTCAATATGAGACTCTACATGCTCAAGCTCACCTTCTACAGCAGCTGCGGCTTCAGCCGACTTTTGCTTTTCAAGCAATGCTGAGCGTGCTAAATCGTCGCGATCCTTGCTAAGAGCTAGCTCGGCTTTATCTTGCCAATCACTTACTTGCGCCTTTAATGCTTCTGCACGGCGTACAATTTCTTTTTTCTCAGCGAGTGTTTTAGCTGACGTAGAGCGTACCTCTACTAATGTGTCTTCCATCTCTTGGATAATAAGACGAACCATTTTTTCTGGGTCTTCTGCTTTATCTAAAATGGCATTGATATTAGAATTAACAATGTCTGCAAAACGTGAAAAAATTCCCATAACATTTACCTCTGTAATTTAAACTTAGTTAGTCTGCTGTAACTAGTATCAATATGCTTGCCAACTTTTTAAAAACTAAAATACACTTTATTTTCATTAAGTTAAACTAAATATACAAATTCCTTTAGTTATCCTTGATTATGAAATACACTAACTGTTAGTAAAAATGACCAAGAGTTAGGAAATATGAGCCAATATCGCCAACAGGATAATTTACTCGGCCAATCTGATAGCTTTTTAGCTGTACTTGATCAGGTATCGCAGTTAGCTAATTTAGATAAACCGGTATTAATTATTGGTGAACGCGGTACGGGTAAAGAGCTCATCGCTGCGCGTTTACACTTTTTATCTAAACGTTGGGATCAAAACTACGTAAAACTAAATTGTGCAGCCCTTAACGAAAACCTCCTCGAAAGCGAATTGTTTGGTCATGAAAGCGGTGCTTTTACCGGTGCAAGCAAACGTCACGAAGGCCGCTTTGAGCGCGCCAACAGCGGCACTTTATTTTTAGATGAGCTGGCAAACACCTCAGCCATGGTACAAGAAAAGCTCCTACGTGTAATAGAGTATGGCGAATTTGAACGTGTGGGCGGTAAGCAAACCGTAAAAGTTGATACCCGTTTAGTGTGTGCAACTAACGAAGATTTACCGCACCTTGCACAGCAAGGTGAATTTAGAAGTGACTTACTTGACCGCCTTGCTTTTGATGTAATTACTCTGCCGCCACTGCGCGAACGTCAAGACGATATTATGTTACTTGCCGAGCAATTTGCGATGAACATGGCCCGCGACCTAGAGTGGGAGTTATTTAGTGGCTTTACCCGAAGCGCGACTGAAACCCTGTTAAGTTACGATTGGCCAGGTAATATACGTGAGCTTAAAAATGTAGTTGAGCGCAGCTTATATCGCCATGGCAGCGAACATATTCCCGTTCACCAGATTATTTTAGACCCATTTGAAAGCCGCTTTAGACCAAAAGCGCGTATTAAAGCCCCTATCCCCGCGCAAGTTGTTGCACAAGAGCCTGCTTTGGCCCCTGCGCCAAGTACTTTACCTAAAGCAGAGCCCGGTGAAGAAATACAGTTTCCGTGTAGCTTAAAAGAGCGCTCTAACGAGTTTGAAATAAATATGATTAATAAAGCACTCGAACATAGCCAATTTAATCAAAAGAAAACTGCAGAAGTACTTGGTTTAACGTATCATCAATTACGTGGCTATCTTAAAAAATACAACTTGTTGGATCAACAATAGTTAGAGGTTATGCGGGTGCATAAATTATTACTTGTTTTGCTTGCCACCACTTTAGTTGGTTGCCTTGATAGCAAAGAAGAAATCATAGAAGAAAAAAACCAAGGGCTAGTTTATTGCGCTGAAGCTAACCCTGTGTCGTTTAACCCTCAAGTAACGACTACAGGTTCAACTATTGATATTATCGCCAATCAGTTATACGACCGCTTAATTAGCATTGACCCCGTCACGGCCGAATTTAAAAGCGAGCTCGCTACCGATTGGAAAATTAGTAAAGATGGAAAGTCGGTAACCTTTACCCTTCGTAAAGACGTAAAGTTTCATACTACGTCGTATTTTACCCCGTCGCGGGACTTTAATGCCGACGATATTATATTTACCTTCAGTCGATTATTTGACGTATATAACCCATATCACTTTGTGGGCGATGCTAATTATCCGTACTTTCAAAGTGTGGGGATTGATCAGCTAATTCGTAAAATTGTTCGCGTGTCGGATTATCAAGTGCGTTTTGAACTGTTTAACCCTGAGAGCAGCTTTTTAGCGAATATGGCTACCGATTTTGCCGTGGTGCTTTCAGAAGAATATGCCATGCAGCTTAAAAAAAATAACCAAGAAAACTTATTTGATCAATACCCTATAGGCACTGGCCCTTATATTTATAAAGAGTACCGCCGCGACCATTTAGTACGTTTTTACCGTAATCCGCTGTATTGGAAGCACGATGTAGCCCTTGAGCAATTGGTTTACGATATAACACCTAATGGCACCACCCGCATTGCAAAAATGCTAACTAAAGAATGTGATATAACCGCTCACCCAAGTAGCGCACAACTCAGCATTTTGGCTCAGCGCGATGACATAAACGTAGAAAAAGAAACCAATTTAAATGTAGGTTATTGGGCTTTTAATACTGAACGAGCGCCGTTTGACGATATTCGCGTACGCCAAGCACTGGCGCATGCTATAGACACCGATAAAATAATGCAGGCTGTTTATTACGGAAATGGCACACGTGCACAATCTATTTTACCGCCAACATCATGGGCGTTTGAGCCACAAGAAGATATGCCTAGGTTTGACCCCGAACTAGCTAAAAAACTACTCATAGAAGCAGGCCTACCAAATGGCTTTGACATGACTATTTGGGCAATGCCTGTGAGCCGAATTTATAATCCTAATGCACGTAAAATGGCTGAGCTAATGCAAAGTGATTTACGAAAAGTAGGTGTTAACGTAAGTATTGTAGAGTACGAATGGAACACCTTTATCCAGCGCATTGGTGAACATCGCCACGACAGCGTATTACTTGGTTGGGCCGCTGATACACCCGACCCAGATAACTTTTTTAGCCCACTATTAAGCTGCACCGCTACATTTAGCGGTAAAAACCCTGCAAATTGGTGTAATCCGCAATTTGATTTAATGCTTACACAAGCACTCGACACCACAGATTTAAACAAACGTAAAAAATACTACGAAGATGCACAAAGCTTAATAATTAAAGAGCTGCCATTGCTGCCTTTAGCCCATGGCCTGCGTTTTCAAGCCAGTAGCGCCGATGTAGAGGGCATAACACTTGGCCCATTTGGTGCTATTTCTCTTGCCAATGCGAGGAAAAAATAATGATCGTAGATTATATTTTACGCCGCCTTGGCTTATTGTTTTTTATGATTTTAATGCTCAGCGTTTTTACTTTTTCTCTCGCTTATTTGTTCCCTGGCGATCCATTAAGTAATTTAAGTGGTGTACCTAGCAGCAACTTCGCTCAGCATAGCGAGCTTGAAGACAAATATTTATACAACAGCAATTACTTTATGCAATACATTGCTTTTTTAGGGCGAATATTTCAAGGTGATTGGGGGCTGTCGTTTGCCTCTGGTGGCAGTGTGTTTAGTCATATTTTTGATTTATTACCAGCAACGCTTGAGCTTAGCTTATATGCACTTATTGTATCAATTGTGGTGGGTGTACCAGCAGGCATTTTAGGCTCTGGCTATCATAAACGCTGGCCCGATAAACTCATAAACTCAACCACTATGGTGGGTTATTCTATTCCGGTATTTTGGCTTGCCCTGTTATTAATAATGATTTTTTCATTAAAGCTTGGCTGGTTTCCTATGTCGGGAAGAATGGGCTTACTTTATGAAATACCAGCAAGTACTGGGTTTATTTTAGTTGATATTGCTTTAGCGGGCTTTCCCTATAAAGGCATGGCTTTTGTAGATGCCCTGCGCCATTTAACACTCCCCACTATTGTACTGGCAATGTACCCCACAACGGTATTGGTGCGCTTTACACGTGAGTCTATGCTTAAAATAATGGATCAAAACTTTATTAAAACAGCCAGGGCAAAAGGCCTTAACCGACGTCAACTTATCATGCACCATGCGCTTCGTAATGCATTATTACCGGTTATAAAACAAATAGGTTTGCAATTTAGTACGCTAATTACCCTTGCCATGATAACCGAAGTTATTTTTTCGTGGCCAGGTATAGGCCGCTGGTTAATTGACAGTATTTATCAGCGCGACTTCCCAGCTATTCAAGGTGGTTTAATGGCAGTGTCTTTATTTGTTATATTAGCCACTATTGTAGCTGAGCTTACTTACACATTATTCGACCCACTCTCGCGGAACCAGGCCCATGGCAAAGTTTAATTTATTTTCTGAAGAGTCGAATAAATCGCCACTTGCGCGATTTTGGCGAAAATTTAAAAATAACCATCCTGCTCTTGTAGGTTTATGGATTTTTATGGCGTTTGCTTTATTAGCAGCCAGCGCGCCATTTTTAGCGCCTTATGGTGTAAATCAACAACATAGTGATGCCTTACTCATTCCACCTTCATGGCGTGAAATGGGCGATGTGCGCTTTATTTTAGGCACCGACGATTTAGGCCGAGATGTTCTCTCTCGTTTAATGAATGGCGCAACCTATACGTTTGGTTTGTCTGTGGTGGCCGCTTTATTAACAACAATTATTGGTGTTTTAGTCGGTACTTTTGCAGGTATTAGCCGAGGCCTTCGTTCAAGCTTTTTAAACCATTTACTTGATATAACGCTCTCAATACCTTCTTTATTATTGGCAATAATTATAATAGCCATACTAGGCCCAGGTTTAATGAATACCGTATGGGCAATTATATTAGCGCTACTGCCACAGTTTATTCACTCGGTTCGTAACTTAATTGTTGATGAGCTAGGTAAAGATTACATCACCGCGTTTAAGCTAGATGGCGCATCTAACTGGCATATTATATCGCGGGGAATTTTTCCAAATATTTACGAGCACATTGTGGTTATTTTCACTATGGCGCTTTCTACCGCAATATTGGATATTTCTGCCCTTGGCTTTTTAAAGCTAGGTGCACAGCCTCCCACAACCGAATGGGGCGCAATTTTAGCTGAAAACTTAGGCCTGATTTATTTAGCACCGTGGACGGTAGCTTTGCCCGGTGTACTGTTATTTTTAGCCGTATTATCTACCAATTTAGTAGGTGATGGCCTGCGACAAGTGCTCAAAGCACGTAAGGCAGATTAAATGCAATTACTTGATGTTCGTAACTTAACGATTGAACTACGTACCTCTGAGACGGTAATTAGAGCCGTAGACAGAGTGAGCTTTAGCCTAAAAGAAGGTGAAGTACATGCACTTGTAGGTGAGTCTGGTTCAGGTAAAAGCTTAATAGCAAAAGCGATTATTGGCGTATTAAACGAACGCTGGCATATAACAGCCGATCGTATACACTGGCGCGGTGTTGATTTAATGCGCTTAAGCCCAGAGCAACGCCGTAAAATAGTAAGCCAAGACATCGCCATGATTTACCAAGATCCAAGTAGATGCCTTGACCCTACCGCAAAAATATTTGACCAAATAGCCGAAACACTCCCTGAAGTTGCTCGCAAAGGTTTCTTTTTAAAACGCAACCGCGAGAGAAAAGACCGTGTAAAAGCACTTATTCACAAGGTCGGTATTAAAAATCACGAAGCTGTACTTAGTAGTTACCCGCATGAGCTCTCAGAGGGCGTGTGCCAAAAAGTAATGATTGCAATGGCCATCGCACGTACGCCTAAGCTTTTAATTGCTGATGAGCCGACTACAGCGCTTGAAAGCACCACCCGCGCGCAAGTTTTTAGGTTGCTAAAAAGCTTAAACCAGCTTAAAAACATGTCTATTTTGATGATTTCTCATGAACTTGAAGAAATTGCTCATTGGTCGCACGGTATCCATGTTTTGTATTGCGGGCAAATGGTAGAAGCAGGCCCTACTCATCAAATATTTAAACAACCTAGGCATCCGTATACACAAGCGCTCTTAAAAAGCTTGCCCGACTACGAGCAAGGCTTAGCCCATAAAGAGCCGTTTTATGCGCTTAAAGGTACCATTCCTACGCTGCAACATTTGCCTATTGGCTGCCGATTAGGACCGCGTTGCCCACAAGCGCAAAAGGCATGTGTCGTTACACCCGCTTTAACTAAGCATCATGGCCATAGTTATGCGTGTCACTTTCCGTTAATTAAGGACATGAAGTAATGCAGCCAGTATTAAAAGTACAAGCCCTTTGTAAAACCTTTAATGTACGCGCCGGGCTTTTTTCTCGCAAAAAATTTGAGGTACTTAAAAATATTTCATTTTGCGTAGGCAAAGGTGAAAGTATCGCCATAATTGGCGAAACTGGTGCAGGTAAAAGCACATTAGCTAAGCTGCTTTCGGGCGCTGATAACGCAGATAGCGGGCAAATTTTACTCGAAAATAATATTATTGAAGATAACGGCGTACGCGATAATCAATGTCGGCATATTCGCATGATTTTTCAAGACTCAGGTGCCTCGCTCAACCCTGGTTTAACCATAGGTGAAATGCTTGACGATTGCCTGCAGTACAATACCGAGTTTGATACAGCTCAGCGTGATGAAAAAATAGATGCAACGCTTTCTAAAGTAGGTTTATTAATCGATCATAAACATTATTACCCGCATATGTTTAGTGTGGGGCAATTGCAGCGTGTAGCGTTTGCTAGAGCTCTAATATTAGATCCGAAGGTAATTGTACTCGATGAAGCGGTTTCGTCTTTAGACCCTTCGATACGTGCTCAAATCGTAAATCTATTACTTAAACTGCAGCGTGATACTGGCCTCACTTATGTCATGATCACTCATCACCTTAGTTTAGTTCGCCATATTAGCGATTTAGTCGTCGTGCTTGATAAAGGTGAAGTAGTGGAATACGGGCGCACTGAAGAGGTATTTCAAAACCCACAATCAAAAGTTACACAACGTTTATTAAGCTGCTAATGCCGTTTTTTGTAATGTAAGTACATTTTAGAAGGTCTTGTTATTAACTTTTACTTTTAACAAGGCCGCTCCATGCTCAAACACACACTACTTAGTATTACTCCCCTACTGTTTTTATCTGCCTCTGCTATTGCCGATACCCCTAACAAAGTTAAAAACTGGGTTGGCGGAATCGATCATTTAGGTTTAACTGTTTCAGATTTAGATTCATCTAAAGTGTTTTTTACTGATGTACTTGGTTTTAAAGTGCTGGGAAATGATCCGACTTATCCTGCTTACTTTTTATCTAATAAAAAAATAACCATTACATTGTGGCGAGTTAAGAATGATGAAAAACGTGTAGAGTTTAATCGAGCAGAAAATGTGGGCCTACACCATTTAGCACTCAGTGTTGAGAGTATTGAAAAGTTAAGCGAGCTGTATAAACACTTAAAAATGCAAAATAATATTATTATAGAATTTGCACCAGAGAAGTTAGGTAAAGGCCCTGCGCAGCACATGATGATAAGAGAGCCTAGCGGTAATCGGATTGAGTTTATTGCGAGGCCTATCTAGCCCCATAAAATGATTAGTATTCTTGCGGACTGCTGAATTCAAGACAATAAAAAAGGCGCTCAAGGCGCCTTTAGTGTATTTGCTAAAACAACTTATTCAGCCGCTTGCTCAACGAGTGGTAAGTTAAGCTCAGCTTGTGCTTTTAGCGCTTCAATAAATACCATGTAGTTTTTATTAGCTTGCGCCATAGTAATTGTTTGCTTAGTTTGTGCATCAATGTTTTCTGCAACTTGTGCATCAGTCACCGATTTAAGCGCAACAATTGCTGAGTCACCATTGTTTAGATCAACAATATCAACCACTGCAGAATCTGCTGGGTGAGCCATTTTAAACGCTTGCGTTACAATAGCTGGCGATACAGTATAGCTTTGACGCGTTAATTGCGCTTCTTGGCGAACTGTTAAGCTTTGCTCTTGTGCAACATCATTTAAGCTCTTACCTGCTTGTACTTGAGCGAATAATTCACGCGCTTTACTTTTAGCAAGCTCTGATGATTTTTCGTTAACTAAGCGAGTTTTAATTTGCTCACTTACCTCTGTGAGAGGTTTAGTTGCTGCAGGTTTGTGTTCGTTAATACGAACAACAACTGCGTGCTCATCACCAAGTTCAATAACCTCAGAGTTTACTTTATCTTCTAGTAAATCAACTGATGTTAGCGCTGTAATAACCGCAGGGTTATTTAATGGCTCAGGAAGTGCGTTAAGCGCTAAAAGCTCTGTAGATTTAACTTCAATGTCTGCAGCTTCTGCGGCGTCATCTAAACGGTCTGAAATTTCGAACGCTAATGCGCCCATTTCAGTTTGCTTCTCGTAAAATGCATCTACTTTTTCAGTTTGCTCAAGCTCAGCACGTAAATCTGCTTTAACATCATCATACGCTTTTACTTGTTGTGGCTGAAGATCTGTAAGCTTAATAATGTGATAACCAAACTCAGATGCAACAACCTCTGAAAAATCACCTTTATTTTCAAGTGCAAAAGCTGCCTCTTCAAATGCAGGGTCCATTACATCACGCTCAATCCACTCAAGGTCGCCGCCCATTTCACCGCTTACAATATCATCAGACGATGACTCAGCAAGCTGTGCAAAATCTGCACCTTGCTCAAGTTGAGCGTGTAGCGCGTTAGCTTTTTCTTTAGCTGCATCGTCGTCTTCACTGTTATCAATTAAGATATGCGATACACGGCGTTTTTCAGGCTCGATGTACTGCGCTTTATTTTGCTCGTAATACGCTTTTACATCATCCTCAGTTACCGACTCAACGTTAATATCTGACGCATTTAATTCAATATAATTTACTGAAATTAGCTCTGGCGATAAAAACTGTGAAGAGTTTAGGTCGTAGTAATCAGAAATTTCTTGCTCTGATACTTCAATGTCTTTTGCTAGTGCTTCTTTGTTAACGACTAAGTAGTCAATGCTACGCGTTTGTTGCTGTAGTGCAATTGCACTCTTAAGCTCGCTTTCTAATGCAAAGTCAGTACCTGCTACAGCTGATACTAATTGGCTGCGCGTCATATCTTTACGAAGGTACTCACGAAATGCATCTGGTTGAAAGTTCATTTGACGAATTACTTGTAGGTAACGGTCGTTATTAAACTTTTCGCCAATTTGAAAGTAAGGTAGTTCTAAAATTGTTTTACGTACGCTGTCGTCGCTTACGCGAAGGCCTAAATCTGCCGCTAATTGTGATTGCAATTCTTGTTGTACTAAGCGGTCAATTACACCTTGACGTATTTGTGCCATATAATTTGGATCGGCTGCAATTTGTGTAAAGTATTCACCAAATTGTTGCTCTAAACGGCTACGTTCGTTTTGATAAGCACGATTAAATTCGGTTTGGCTAATTTTAATTCCATTTACTTCAGCAACGGGTTGTTCTGTGGTTTGACCTAAGTAACTACCGATCCCTGCTAAGGCAAAAGATAAAATCACCGCGCCTAAAATTATTTTGGCTACAGGGCCTTGTGAGCCCTCTCTGATTTTCTCAAGCATTTGTTTATCTCTTTTTGATCAAGGTATTTTACCTTGTCACATGTAAAAAAAGCGTATCTTACCAGATACGCTTTTTCACTTGAAGTAACTGGCGGTAAAGTTACTTAATTCATCTGTTGTGGTGAATCAGTATCTTTACACTCGCCATAACTAATGTGTGTAAAACAGTGATTAGTTTACTGCGTCTTTAAGCGCTTTACCGGCTTTGAAAGCTGGGATATTAGCTGCAGCAATTTGAATAGTTTCACCAGTTTGTGGGTTACGGCCTGAACGTGCAGCACGTTCACGTACTGAGAAAGTACCAAAACCTACAAGTGCAACTGAATCGCCATCTTTAAGCGCGCCAGATACAGATCCGATGAATGAATCTAGTGCACGACCTGCAGCCGCTTTAGAAATGTCAGCGTCAGCTGCGATTTGATCGATTAATTGAGATTTATTCACAATATCATCCTCTTTCATTGTTATTATCAAGAGCGATGGTTTTTTAAACTAACATCACTTTTTTGAAAATTTTAGAGCAAACTTTTAATGCTCACATGATTATATTTTTCTTAAGCCTAGGCCCCATAAGGGCTAGGCTTGAAAACCAGTGCTTAACTTATCATACCGTTTAGATTTGAAAAGCCCTAAAAAGCACTTTTTTTGGGTTTTTTATTGGTTTTTCGGTGTTTCGGGCGAAAAACTCTCAACAGGATGCACTAAAGCAAGCTTTAACACCTCGTCAATCCACGTAACAGGGTGAACATCAAGACCTGCCAGCACGTTGTCTGGGATCTCTTTTAGGTCACGCTCGTTAATTTTTGGAATGATGACCGTTTTAATTCCACCGCGATGCGCAGCCAATAACTTTTCTTTAAGGCCACCAATTGGTAATACTTCACCACGTAGTGTTATTTCGCCTGTCATCGCCACGTCAGCTTTTACAGGGTTACCCGTTAAGCTAGACACTAAACCCGTTACCATCGCAGCACCGGCACTTGGGCCGTCTTTAGGTGTTGCACCTTCAGGTACGTGAACGTGTATGTCGCGTTTTTCGTAAAAATCGCTATTAATACGGAATGTATCAGCACGATTACGTACCACAGTCATCGCAGCCTGAATCGACTCTTGCATTACATCACCTAGCGAACCTGTGTAACTTAACTTGCCTTTACCTGGAACAGCCGCACATTCAATAGTAAGTAAGTCGCCACCTACTTCTGTCCATGCTAAACCAGTTACTTGGCCAATACGGTTACCATCTTCAGCTTTACCATAATCAAAGCGCTGCACACCTAAAAAGTCTTCTAGGTTATCTTGATTGATAGTCACAGTTTTTGTGTCTTTTTCTAGCAAGATATTTTTAACGGCTTTACGGCACAGTTTAGATATTTCACGTTCTAGATTACGTACACCCGCTTCACGCGTGTAATAACGAATAATGCCAATAATAGCGCTATCTTCTATTACTACTTCATTATCTTTTAAGCCGTTACGTTTAACTTGCTTAGTAATAAGGTGCTCTTTTGCAATGTTTAGCTTTTCATCTTCGGTGTAACCCGATAAGCGAATAACTTCCATACGGTCCAATAATGGGCCCGGGATATTAAAGCTGTTTGATGTAGCTACAAACATAACGTCAGATAAATCGTAATCTACTTCAAGGTAATGATCGGCAAAATGGCTATTTTGCTCAGGATCAAGTACTTCTAAAAGTGCTGATGCTGGGTCGCCGCGCATGTCTGATGACATTTTGTCAATTTCATCTAACAAGAATAATGGGTTTTTAACGCCCACTTTAGACATGTTTTGAATTAGCTTGCCTGGCATAGAACCAATGTAAGTACGACGATGGCCACGAATTTCAGCCTCGTCACGTACGCCACCTAAAGCCATACGCACATATTTACGGCCAGTAGAGCGCGCTATTGATTGCCCTAAAGATGTTTTACCAACACCTGGAGGACCCACTAAACATAAAATAGGCCCTTTAAGCTTATTTGTACGCTGTTGTACTGCGAGGTATTCAATAATACGTTCTTTAACTTTATCTAAGCCGTGGTGATCGCTATCAAGAATTTTTTGCGCGCCCGCTAAATCTTTTTTCACTTTAGAGCGTTTTTTCCATGGCACGTTAATTAACGTATCAATGTAAGAACGCACAACCGTGGCTTCAGCAGACATTGGCGACATCATTTTAAGCTTATTAAGCTCAGTAGTGGCCTTTTCTTTAGCTTCATCAGGCATGCCAGAGTCTTCAATACGCTTTTTAAGCGCTTCAAATTCGTCAGGCACATCATCAAGTTCACCAAGCTCTTTTTGAATGGCTTTCATTTGCTCGTTGAGGTAATACTCGCGCTGAGATTTTTCCATCTGCTTTTTCACGCGGGTACGAATTTTCTTCTCAACTTGCAGTAAGTCTATTTCACCTTCCATCAACGCCATTAAATACTCTAAGCGTTCAGTCACACTTGAGATTTCTAGCACTTTTTGTTTTTCAGGCACTTTAAGCGGCATATGCGCTGCCATTGTGTCGGCAAGACGTGCTGGCTCATCAATACCCGACACAGAAGTTAATACTTCTGGTGGAATCTTTTTGTTTAGTTTTACGTAGCCTTCAAACTGGCTAATAGCGCTGCGAATAAATATATCTTGCTCTTGCTCGTCTACCGAATCAGATTCAATAAATTGGGCGTTAGCAACAAAAAAGTCATCGTTATCTACAAATTCTTCAATTTGTGCGCGTTGTGTACCTTCAACTAAAACTTTCACTGTACCGTCTGGTAATTTTAATAACTGAAGTACAGTGGCAATAGTACCAATACGGTAAATATCATCTTGTTCTGGTTCATCTACAGTTGCATCTTTTTGTGCAACCAAGAAAATTTGTTTGTCTTTGTCCATTGCCGCTTCTAGGCATTTTATTGATTTTTCACGGCCAACAAAAAGCGGGATCACCATGTGTGGATATACCACAACATCGCGCAGTGCTAGGACTGGGATTTCGACTCGGTCGGTTCTCTCAAGCGTCATTATATTTTCTCTTCGCACTTTATTTATTTAAAAGATTACTCAAGTATATGGGGATAAACTAATTAAAGTTCAACAATTTTCCCCTACTCGACTAAATTAATTATAAAAAAAGGAGCCTAAGGCTCCTTTTTTATGCAAATAGCTTAAAAACTACTCAGATGCAGCTTTGTCTTGTTTATTGTTTTCATAAATCAAGATTGGGTCTGACTCACCTTTAATAACGGTTTCATCAATAACCACTTTGCTTACATCGTCCATAGACGGTAGTTCGTACATGGTATCAAGTAATACACCTTCAACAATCGAACGAAGACCACGAGCACCTGTTTTGCGCTCCATTGCTTTGTGAGCAATTGCAGCTAAGGCGTCATCACGAAATTCAAGTTCAACGTCTTCCATACCAAACAATACAGAGAACTGCTTAGTAATCGCGTTTTTAGGTTCACTTAAAATTTGCACAAGCGCTGCTTCGTCAAGTTCAGTTAACGTAGCAACAACCGGTAGACGACCGATAAATTCAGGGATTAAGCCGTATTTAACTAAATCTTCTGGCTCTACGTCTTTAAATGTATCACTTAAAGAACGGCTCGCCGCAGACTCTTTTACGTTAACGCCAAAACCAATCCCGGTGTTTTTATGGCTGCGCTGCTCAATTACTTTATCTAGGCCTGCAAATGCACCACCACAAATAAATAAGATCTTTGATGTGTCTACTTGTAAAAACTCTTGCTGTGGGTGCTTACGACCACCTTGTGGTGGAACCGAAGCAACAGTACCCTCAATCAGTTTAAGTAGTGCTTGTTGCACACCTTCACCTGATACATCACGTGTGATTGATGGGTTATCTGATTTGCGAGAAATTTTGTCAATTTCATCAATGTAAACAATACCGCGCTGGGCTTTTTCTACATCGTAATCGCATTTTTGCAATAGTTTTTGAATGATGTTTTCTACATCTTCACCTACATAACCGGCTTCGGTTAATGTTGTGGCATCAGCCATAGTAAACGGCACATCTAAAAGGCGTGCTAGCGTTTCTGCAAGTAATGTTTTACCACTACCTGTTGGGCCGATAAGTAGAATATTACTTTTACCTAGTTCAACTTCCTGCTTTGTAGATTGGTTACGCAAGCGTTTGTAGTGGTTGTATACCGCTACTGACAATACTTTTTTAGCATGGTCTTGACCAATTACGTAGTCGTCTAGGTGATTACGAATTTCTTTTGGCACAGGTAGTTTATCAGACGCATTATGCTTAGGAGCAATGTCTTTGATTTCTTCCCTGATGATATCGTTACACAGCTCTACACATTCATCACAAATGTATACTGAAGGACCTGCAATTAATTTACGAACTTCATGCTGGCTTTTGCCACAAAAAGAACAGTATAACAATTTATTACTTTTGTCGCCGTCTGTAGGAGTGTCAGACATTCAGCTACCTCATTTTATACGTTGGCTGCCAAACCGGTTGGCAACTATTCAAATTCGCTTTTAACTATACCAAAATTTACCGGTTTTCGCATAGTAACTCATAGTGGCAAGCAATAGTTTGCTTGCCTACACGCTTACTTGCTATCGCGATTTGTAAATACTGAGTCTACAAGTCCGTAGTCTACAGCTTGTGATGCACTCATAAAGTTATCACGATCTGTATCGCGTGAAATAACATCTAATGGTTGGCCTGTATGCTCAGCCATTAAGCGGTTAAGTTTGTCTTTAATAGACAGAATTTCTTTAGCGTGTATTTCAAAATCAGACGCTTGACCTTGGAAACCACCTAATGGTTGGTGAATCATTACACGTGAGTTAGGTAGACAAAAACGCTTACCTTTAGCACCCGCTGTAAGTAAAAATGCGCCCATGCTTGCTGCTTGACCAACACAAATTGTGCTTACATCTGGTTTGATGAAGTTCATTGTATCGTAAATTGCCATGCCTGCAGTAACTGAACCACCTGGTGAGTTGATATATAAAAAGATATCTTTGTCAGGGTTTTCTGATTCTAAAAATAGCATTTGCGCTAAAATTAGATTTGCCATGTTGTCTTCAACCTGGCCTGTTAAAAAGATAATACGCTCTTTTAATAATCTCGAATAAATATCATACGAGCGCTCGCCTTTAGCCGTTTGTTCAACAACCATAGGGACTAATGCGTTTAGGGGATCTGTAATACCAGTGTTCATACTTATTTAATTCCTTATGCGCTTATACTTATCCTTCACTATAAGAAAAGCATAGTTATCATTTTTCGCAAATTAAGAGCCACAAACTAAAATGGCCCGGGCACACTGCATAAACAGAGTAACACGAGCCATTTAATCGTTAGCGAGAGCTTAAGTCAATGACTTATTAAGCACCTTGCTGCGGATTCATGATGTCGTCAAATGCTTTTTCAACGTCAGAAACATTTGCTTTAGCTAAAATAGCTTCAACTGCTTGCTCTTCCATTGCTACATTACGCATTTGCTGCATTAGTTGATCATTACCTTTGTAGTATTCTACTACTTCAGTTGGATCTTCGTATGCAGACGCTACTGTTGCGATTAGTGCTTCAACTTTAGCATCATCAACTTTGATGTCGTTAGCTTTGATCACTTCACCTAATAAAAGGCCAGTTTTAACGCGAGTTACAGCTTGCTCATGGAACAATTCAGCTGGAAGCTCAGGCATGTTTTTAGCGTCGCCGCCAAAACGTTGAGCTGCTTGCTGACGTAGTGCGTCAACTTCTTGATCAACAAGTGCTTTTGGCACTTCAATTTCGTTATTTTCTAAAAGACCTTTAATTGCTTGGTCTTTCACGTTAGCTTTAACCGCTTGGTCAAGCTCACGTGTCATGTTCTTTTTAACTTCTTCTTTAAGCGCGTCTACGCCGCCTTCGGTAACACCGAATTTAGTTGCAAACTCTTCGCTTAATTCAGGTAACTCTTGCGCTTCAACTTTTTTCACTGTGATAGTGAATTGAGCCGCTTTACCTTTAAGATTTTCAGCGTGGTAGTCATCAGGGAAAGTTACATCAGCAACTACTTCTTCGCCTGCTTTTTTACCTACGATGTTATCTTCAAAACCTGGGATCATACGACCTTGGCCAAGTTCTAATGGGAAGTCTTCAGCTTTACCGCCTTCAAATACTTCACCGTCGATAGTACCTACGAAATCAACAGTTACACGGTCGTTTTCGCCAGCAGCTGCATCAACATCAGCCCAAGAAGCGTGTTGTTTACGAAGTGTTTCTAGCATGTTTGCTAAATCTTCGTCAGTTACTGTAACTGCTGGTTTTTCTACAGCAATTTTATCTAAACCTTGAACTTCAACTTCAGGGTAAACTTCAAACGTAGCTGAGAATTCTAAATCTTTACCTGCTTCAAGAGATTTTGGAGCAAATGATGGTGCGCCAGCAGGGTTAATTTTTTCAGCAACGATTGCCTCAATGTAATTACGTTGCATTACTTCGCCAGCAACTTCTTGACGAACTGCAGGACCAAAACGCTTGTTAATTACTGAAACTGGAACTTTACCAGCACGGAAACCATCAATACGCTGTGTTTTTGACAGTTGTTGTAAGCGTTTTTTTACTTCGGTCTCAACGTTCTCTGCAGGAACGGTGATGGTCAGACGGCGCTCAAGGCCTTGAGTCGTCTCAACAGAAACTTGCATGATTTACCTCAATATTCAATTTTGGCGACTGTTCGCCTTCCTTACAAACAAAGTACCTTCATGAGTCTTGATAAAATTTAAGCTAAATTTAATGCTTAAATACATCCGTCGCTACCATGAGATATCATTGCTGCTCTGCCCTTCGGGCACTATGTTAAACAATAGACGCGGCATTATAACCTAATAATCATGAGAGTCGAGTGTAGGGGGCAATTATTTAGGCTAGATCGGCACTGATCGCGCACAACCGAATAAAAAACAAACTAATTAGATTGTAAGTAATTAAAATTTTATTAATGAATTTGAATATAAAGATAAGGTATGGAATATAGAGTATTAATTTTCACTTTTCATTATTTGATATAATGAAAGTGGTCGGCGATGCAGGATTTGAACCTGCGACCCCTTGGACCCAAACCAAGTGCGCTACCAAACTGCGCTAATCGCCGATATATATTGTGAATACTTAAACTTTGAATTTAAGACCACTTATAAGAAAGTGGTCGGCGATGCAGGATTTGAACCTGCGACCCCTTGGACCCAAACCAAGTGCGCTACCAAACTGCGCTAATCGCCGATACTCAATGTAAATTGGGGTGACTGATGGGGCTCGAACCCACGACAACCGGAATCACAATCCGGGGCTCTACCAACTGAGCTACAATCACCGCTACATTTACACGTTTTCAACATGGTGCGCCCAGAAGGATTCGAACCTTCGACCCACGCCTTAGAAGGGCGTTGCTCTATCCAGCTGAGCTATGGGCGCATCGAAAACTTCATAGCGTACAAATAAGCTTACTTTTAAAAAAGTGGTCGGCGATGCAGGATTTGAACCTGCGACCCCTTGGACCCAAACCAAGTGCGCTACCAAACTGCGCTAATCGCCGATGCTTACTATTGTTAACGAATGACCTCGTTGACAACGGGGTGCATAATAGTGATTTGACGGGGTTAGGTCAAACGTTTTTTTAAGAAAACCAATCAACTGCTTATTTTTAGCTCACAATGGTTAAATATTGCAATGTAGGGTTTAAAATTTAAACTCTTTTTACGCTTCTTACGTTTTATAGCTTAAAAGCACCTTGGCGCTTTGGTGCTTTTCTGCGAAAATAGCCTCTATATTAAAAAGTGATAATTTAAAGAATAGATTCTTTAAAGGCATTACTACCCCTATTTTATGCATTCACTTTTTAAAGTATCGGAATCAAGTTAATTAACCCTAATTAAAGGTCACCCATGACGGCAAACATCATTGATGGTAAAGCAATCGCAAAACAAGTACGTAGTGCAGTAGCAGAACGTGTATCTGAACGTGTTAAAAATGGTTTACGTGCACCAGGACTCGCAGTAGTACTTGTAGGACAAGATCCTGCAAGCCAAGTTTATGTTGGTTCAAAACGCAAAGCCTGTGAAGAAGTTGGTTTTATTTCAAAATCTTTTGATTTACCAGCAGACGCTACTGAACAAGCGCTTTTAGATTTAATTGATGAGTTAAATAATGATGCTGAAGTAGACGGTATCTTAGTTCAATTACCGTTGCCACAAGGCCTAGACGCTGAAAAGATTTTAGAGCGCATCACGCCACACAAAGACGTTGATGGTTTCCACCCTTATAATATAGGTCGTTTAGCGCAGCGCATGCCAGCGCTTCGTCCTTGTACTCCAAAGGGCATTATTACCTTACTTGATTCAACAGGTGTGCGTTATAAAGGGATGCACGCGGTTGTGGTTGGTGCATCTAATATAGTTGGCCGCCCAATGTCGCTTGAGTTATTACTGGCAGGTTGTACTACAACGGTATGTCATAAATTTACACAAGATTTAGAAACACACGTTCGCCGTGCTGACTTATTAGTAGTTGCTGTTGGCAAGCCTGAGTTTATCCCTGGTGATTGGGTTAAAGAAGGAGCAATAGTTATTGATGTAGGTATAAACCGCTTAGATACCGGTAAATTAGTGGGCGATGTTCAATACAGTGTTGCTGAGCAAAAAGCTGACTTTATAACACCTGTACCTGGCGGCGTTGGCCCAATGACAGTAGCAAGCTTAATTGAAAACACATTAGAAGCATGTGAAAAATACCACAGCTAAAATTACTTAATATAATTAATATATTAACTAAAATGCAGATTAAATTAAGAGGGTTGCCAATTGGCAACCCTCTTTAGTTTAAAGCTATTTTTTAAAACATTTACGCTTTACGCCACGTTGTTTTACCGGCTGAATCTTCAAGTATTACACCTAATGCATTAAGCGCATCACGTG
The DNA here is from genome assembly GCF_005886985.1 of Pseudoalteromonas sp. S3178. NCBI lineage: Bacteria > Pseudomonadati > Pseudomonadota > Gammaproteobacteria > Alteromonadales > Pseudoalteromonadaceae > Pseudoalteromonas > Pseudoalteromonas sp. S3178. Next base: position 146,638 of record NZ_PNCW01000038.1, read on the forward strand.
CTTCATCAGCAGCAGCCCAGTCTTTACTCGCACGTGCTTCATTACGCTTTACTATTAAGGCTTCAATCGTTGCAACTTCATCATCATCTTGCCCGCCTTGTAAAAAAGCCTCAGGTGCTTGTTGAGCAACCCCTAGCACTTCACCAAGGCTGCGCAGTATAAACGCTAACTTACCAGCTTGACCTGTATCAGTATCTTTAACGCGGTTTAACTCTTTTGCAAGTTCGAACAACACAGGTAGTGCTTCTGGTGTATTAAAGTCATCATTCATTGCTTTTCTAAACTTGGCAACAAACTCATTGCCTTCTAAATCGCATTCTACCGGCTCTACGTCACGGAGCGCTGTGTAAATACGCTCAAGAGACGAACGTGCTTGATCTAAATTCTCTTGCGAGTAATTTAATTGGCTGCGGTAATGACCCGATATTAAAAAGTAACGAACAGATTCAGCATCGTAAGCTTTTAATACTTCACGTACAGTAAAAAAGTTATCTAAAGATTTAGACATTTTTTCTTTGTTAACTTGCACCATACCTGTGTGGATCCACGTATTTACGTATTTACCATTATTTGCACAGCACGATTGAGCAATTTCGTTTTCATGATGTGGAAACTGTAAATCAGAACCACCACCGTGAATATCAAAATGCTCACCTAGATGTTTTGAGCTCATTGCTGAACACTCTATGTGCCAACCAGGGCGCCCTTCTCCCCATGGAGATGACCAAGATGGCTCCCCTGCTTTGGCTTTTTTCCATAAAACAAAGTCAAATGGGTCGTCTTTGTCTTGAGCCACCTCAACACGTGAGCCTGATTGAAGCATTGTTAAATCTTGCTGAGATAGCGCGCCATATTGCTCAAACGTTGAAACATCAAATAATACATCGCCATCAGACGCTACATACGCATGGCCTTTAGCAACTAAACGCTCAACCATTTCGATAATTTCATCCATGTGGCCTGTTACTGTTGGCTCAACATCCGGACGTAACATGTTCAAACTATCGAAATCTTCATGCATTGCTTTGGTCATACGAAGTGTTAAATCGTTTATTGATTCGCCGTTTTCATTTGCACGTTTAATTATTTTATCGTCAACATCGGTAATATTACGTACGTATTTTAAATCGTAGCCAATATGGCGAAGGTAACGGACTATTACGTCAAACCCAACAAATGTACGCGCATGACCTATGTGACAGTAATCATAAATGGTGATACCACACACATACATGTCGATTTTTCCTTCGACCATAGGTTTAAATTGTTCTTTTTGTCGCGTGAGTGTGTTGTATATTTGTACCATTTAGTTGGTGTCCTTCACTGTTATCAAGAAAATGTATGTTACCACTTGCAAAGCATGGGCTCTAGCGCTTTGTTAATCTTAGCTAACTAAGATAAAATAGCGCGACTATTTAAACCAGATATAGGAAACCTCATGGTTGTTCTACACACAAACTTTGGTGACATCACCATTAAAATGCACGAAGCGGAAGCACCAAACACAGTTAAAAACTTTTTAGAGTATGCAAATGCTGGTTTTTACAACGGTACAATTTTTCACCGTGTAATTGATGGCTTTATGGTTCAAGGCGGTGGTTTTGTTCCAGGTATGGAGCAAAAAGACGTTAACGATCCGATTCAAAACGAAGCTAACAACGGCCTATCTAATAAAGTAGGTACTTTAGCAATGGCACGTACTCCTGATCCTCATTCAGCTACTGCACAGTTTTTTATTAACGTTAACAACAACGATTTCTTAAACCACAGCAGCGAAACATCTCAAGGCTGGGGTTATTGTGTGTTTGCTGAAGTAGTTGAAGGCATGGACATTGTAGAAAAAATTAAAGGTGTAGCTACAGGTAGCAACGGTTTTCACCAAGACGTGCCTCTTGAAGACGTGATCATCGAAAGCGTGACTGTTAGCTAATAGTACGTTTACCCACGTAATGTGGAGTATCAGCGGGTGTTTATGCAATATGCATAGGCCCGCTTTATTTATATCGAAAAGACATCCCTATGACTCGTAAGACATACTTTATTGCTGATTTACATTTAAGTGAAAACAGACCTGATATTAGCGCTGCTTTTTTTAAATTTTTAGAATCTAATATTCTAAATCAAGACGTTGATGCGCTTTATATTTTAGGTGACTTTTTTGAAGTATGGGTAGGTGATGACTACGTCACTGAACTTGCAAGCGACGTAGCTAAGCATTTAAAAGCTGTGAGTAATGCAGGTACACCAGTATATTTTATACATGGCAACCGCGACTTTATTATGCGAGAGCAATATGCAAACTTAGCTGGCATGACACTTTTAAGCGAACAAGCCGTGATTGATTTATACGGGACACCGACCGTTATTTTACATGGCGATGAAATGTGTACTCAAGATACTGAATATCAAAAATTCCGTAAAAAAAGTCGAGGTTGGTGGTGGCCTAAACTTATGCTAGCTATGCCGCTTTGGTATAGAAAAAAAATAGCCCGCAACGCACGTGAAAAAAGTAAATTAAGCCAAGCCGACAAGCCAATAGAAATTTTAGATGTTGTGGATGATGCGGTACTTGAAATGTTTAAAAGACATAACGTAAGTAATATGATCCACGGCCATACACATCGCCCTAACGTTCATACATACACCGTAGATGAGCAAACACTCACACGCACTGTACTTGGCGACTGGTACACGCAAGGCTCATATTTGGTGGTTACACCACAATCACAAAAATTAATTAGTACACCTTTCGCATAATTTTATTTTCTGACTATCCTTAAATGTAAAATATTTAAATAGTTAAGGATAATAAATGTTCCGTGTGCTGCTTTTTATAGTTTTAGCTTTCTATACGAATACAGCTAAAAGCGAGCAAACTTGGCATATAGTGACCGAAAATTTCCCTCCGTACTTCTCCGAAGAGTTACCAAATAATGGCTGGTTATTTGAGATAACTAAACTCGCTTTAAAAAGTCAGAACATAAATACCGAAATAGAATTTACTTCTTGGAACCGTTCTCTTAATCTTTTAGAAAAACAAAAAAAGACAGCCATTCTTGGTGCTTTTTTTTCAAAACAAAGAAGCGATATTTTTGATTACTCCCGCCCATTAGCAATTGCTCATTCAGGGCTTTTTAAACTTAAAAAAAGTGTAATTAGTTACGATGGTTCACTTGAGTCATTAGTGCCTTATAATATCTGTAAAGAGGCCGGTGACCCTATAAGCGATGATTTTTCACACGACCCCAGATTATCTCTGACCTCAACTGCTAACTTAGTTAATAGCTTATTTTTATTACAGAACGAACGAGTAGATTTGGTTGCGGGTACCAAAGAAGTAGGTGAGTATTGGATTAAGCACAGCCCTAAATTACTAAAAAGCGAAGAACAAGTAATCGAATACCTACCACCACATTTAGCAATTCATAAGCTTCATTTAATTGTATCTAAAAGTAGTCCTGACAATGACAAGCGGATTGCTCAATTTGAGGCAGGCCTTGAAGCCATTATAAAAAATGGTTCTATTGCTAAAGTATTAAAAAAGCATCACTTTAGTGATGAATACATTAAACACTATTTAAAAGCGTTTGCTAATAATTTTGAGAGCTAACTAGGGTGTTTATCTTTCTAGGTTGAATTATACCAATTTGCTTAATTAAGTGTTCTATTTTGAGGCTGGAAAAACCTGTTGGTAGCTAGGCAAAAAATTACTATTTAGTCGTTCTCGGCAATTGCTCCTGCATTACTCTACCTTCTGCATCCATGCAGTCGTAAATGAGAGCTTTTACCGTAGGAGGCGACACGTTTAGCCCCGCAAAATGATTAAGTATTATTGCAAATTGGTATTAGAACAGCATGTTTGGCTTTTAAATATAATAAGCCCTAGTAGCATTAATAAATAATTAGCTATTAGGTGTTGGCGCCCCACTATGAAACTTAAAATCATCATCTGGAGATTGGATTAGCTCAGCTTCTATTTTTGCAAAAAAATCGACGCGCTCTGTAATATCAAAATCGGCAATTTCTTGAGCTAGTGTTAAATAATCTTGGTAATGACGCGCTTCAGATCGAAGTAATGAAATATAAAAATCGCCTAAGCGTTTATCTACATGCGGAGCAAGCTTTGCAAAACGCTCACACGAGCGTGCTTCAATGTAGGCACCTACAATTAATTTATCGACTAAAGCATTTGGCTCAAATGTTTTTACGTTGCGTAGCATACCTTTAGCGTATCGACATGGCGTAATACTTTGATACTCAACCCCATACTCATCCATTATTTCGAGCACTTGATAAAAATGATGCAGCTCTTCTTTTATAAGCATAACCATTTTATCTATCAAATCTTGTCCGTAAGGAGAGTTCGATTTAGGAATAATAGACTTGGTGAGTTTATTTTTTGCAGCCAGGTCACGCCAATCACCTTCACGTTTATAAATAAGCGTTTCAAAAGGCTTAAGCCACTCAAGCAAAGCATCGCTACTTTCTTTATCTACAGCATATTTACGAATTAAAAACATCGCACTTTGCGCCGCCTTTAACTCACAAATTAAGTGATCAATTAATATCACCGATAAGTTTTCTTTTTTTACTGCCTCAATAACCCATTCATTGGGAGTTTCGCACAATAAAAAATTATTAATAGGTGCTAAAAGTTCGCTGTGTGGCACGTTGCTGCTCGTTACTTCAAAAAATAAAAATGCATTTTAACACGAAAAATTACGAAGAATAAAACTTGGTAAAACAAGACACTTAAAATGTTAATAACGAGTTAACTTGACTTTGTTTATGAACTAAACCATAAATATAGATACTGTACAAAAAACAAACTAACTATAAACAATTAAAACCAACAGTAATACGTTCCTTTTATGGAGTACCGCTATGATACTGAATCACCTTTGGGGCATTTATGCCCACCCACTCGAAGAATGGCAAACAATAGATAACCGTCACGAAAGTTTAACTTATAGCTTATCGCATATACTGCTTATTGCTTTATTTCCCTCAATTATGGGGTATTACTCATCTGTATATTTAGGGTGGAGTATAGGTACTGGTGCCCCCGTTTTTTTAACTCACGATAGTGCCCTACTCATTGCAGCTGCGATGTACATAGCATTAATTGGAGGTGTTTTTGCACTTGCCTATTTAGCACATTGGATGGCTATAACGTTTGGCGCTAAACCTACATTTACTCAAACATTAGAGCTTGCCGCTTATACAGCAACCCCTGTATTTATGTCGGCACTTGGCGCATTTTGGCCTGAACTTTGGTTTGTTGTGTGTATAGGAATACTGGCTTTGGCTTATTCTGTTTATTTACTGTATACCGGGGTGCCTATTTTGATGCACATACCTCAAGAACGGGGGTTTATTTACGCAAGCTCAGTGGTGACCTGTGGATTGATTCTGCTGGTAATAATTTTAGCAGTAACAGCAATGCTTTGGACAAATGGGATTGTAAGCCCGATGTTCACATAACCAAATCAATATGTGTTGTTTGATAGAAGTGTTCCCTTCTTTCCTTCGCAAAAAAGGAGCTATTTAGCTCCTTTTTTTTATACCTGATAATTTTTAATCAAAAATTAATCTGATTCATTTTCATCTTGATTATGAATTTCTAAATTAGCAGACATAGCGTTTTCGCGAGTGCTTTTTGCTGAGTCATTTCTTAATTTATCTATTCTGTTTAAGTAATCCTGATCTATATCGCCAGTGATGTATTGGCCATCGAAAACAGATGTTTCGAACTTTGTAATTTCAGGATTTTCTTGGCTTACTGCGGCTATTAAATCGTTTAATGATTGGAAAATTAAACCATCTGCGCTAATGCTCGTATTAATATCTTCTACTTCACGGCCGTGAGCAATAAGCTCAGCTGCCGATGGCATATCAATACCATACACATTTGGGAAACGAATTTCAGGTGCTGCCGATGCAAAGTATACGTTTTTAGCGCCGGATTCACGTGCCATTTCAACTATTTGTGCTGATGTAGTACCACGTACAATTGAGTCATCAACTAATAGTACATTTTTACCTTTAAATTCTCGGTCAATAGCGTTTAGTTTTTGACGCACTGACTTTTTACGCATTTCTTGGCCTGGCATGATAAACGTACGACCAATATAACGGTTTTTTACAAAACCTTGGCGGTAAGGCAAATCAAGCACACGAGCAATTTCTAGAGCTACATCGCACGATGTTTCAGGGATTGGGATAACTACGTCAATGTCTTTATCAGCCCACTCACGAGCAATTTTTTCACCTAGTTTAGTGCCCATATTTACGCGTGTTGCGTAAACAGACATGCGGTCGATGGTAGAGTCAGGACGAGCAAAATAAACAAATTCAAAAATACACGGAGAGTATGATGCTTTTTCTGCACAGCTTAGCGAATGAAACTCACCCGACTCTGTAACATAAATAGCTTCACCAGGTGCTACGTCTCGAATAAATTCAAAGCCATCTGGCTTTAACGCTACGCTTTCTGAAGCGAACATATATTCAGTGCCTTTTTCGGTCTCACGCTTACCAAATACTAATGGGCGAATACCGTTCGGGTCACGAAAAGCAACAATACCGTGACCGATGATCATTGCAATTGTTGCATAACCACCACTTACTTTATTGTTTACTTCGGTTACTGCTGTAAAAATATCTTCAGGGTCTAAATGTAACTTATCTGATTTGCTTAATTCATGTGCCATGATGTTAAGCAAAATTTCTGAATCTGAAGTTGTATTTACGTGACGGCGAGCTTCTGAAAATAACTGCTCTTTTAACGCTTCAGCATTTGTAAGGTTGCCATTGTGGGCAAGTGCAATACCAAATGGTGAGTTAACATAAAAAGGCTGCGCTTCAGATGAACTAGAAGAGCCTGCAGTTGGATAACGCACATGGCCAATACCAATTGTACCTTGTAGTCGCTTCATATGGCGGGTGTGAAATGCATCTTTCACAAGACCATTCGCTTTGCGTAAGCTAAACGTATTGTTCTCTATGGTAATAATACCCGCGGCATCTTGGCCTCGGTGCTGCAAAACGGTTAAGCCATCATATATCGCCTGATTTACAGGAGACGTTCCGACTATTCCAACGATACCACACATGTAATTTATCCTCGCCGATTAACGGTTTACTGAATTTAAAAAGCTAGAGTTGTTTTCGAGGTACGAAAAAAACCATTCAACAACAAAGCCAAATTCTGGAATCAAAATAGAATTGCCCCACCAGTGCGTGCTAGGTGCACCAGTAAAAGCATCAAGAAAGAAGAGTAACGCGCTCACGACCAACACGCCTCGTAGAGCACCAAACACTATGCCAAAAACACGGTCGGTACCCGATAAACCAGTACGATGTACAAGCTCACCTAAAATATAGTTTAGTAAACCGCCTAACAGTAGCGTCGCAAAGAATAATATGGCTATGGCCGCCGCATTTCTTAAAAGGGGTTCAGAAATGGTTGTTAGGAAGGAAGCTAAATATTGGTAAAATAAACTAGAGATGATAAAGGCGCCAGCCCATACCGCTAATGACATTGCTTCTTTTACAAAGCCGCGTATTAAACCGATGATGGTAGACAGTGCAATGATGCCAAGAATGGCGTAATCAACCCAGATCATAAGAACCAATTAGTCGCTAATTTGGGGCGCATTCTATACCTAAACATCGTTTGTATGCAAGTTTAAACGGGAGATTACCATGTTGGTGTTAATACAAATAATTAACATATAAAAATACACATTATGTGCACTGAAGCATTAAAAAATAATTGTCTAAAAATAAAAAAGGCTCATTAAATGAGCCTTTTAAAATATTATTTTGTCACTTCGTATTGAGTCACTTTACCATTTAGTTTGGTAAGCTTTTTCAGCTCAGGGAGCTGTTTTTGCAGCTCTGCTTTATCGAGCGATGGACCAACAAACACTTTTGTGAGTGTTCCATTTGGTGTTTTTATAGGCTTAGTAAATGTTTTAAAACCTTGAGCCTTTAACTTAGCCTGCAGCGCTTTAACATTAGCAACATGAGAAAAGCTACCTAATTGAATAACATAAGCCATGCTTGTAAGATTTTCATCACTTTTGCGAGGTGCAATAGGCTTTGCTTTAACAGGCACAACGTCTTTAACCTTTGGCTGCTCTTTTGGCTCTATAGTCGCTTCAACAAGCTTTGGTTGCTCAGCATAATCGCTCTCTGTAACCACTGGTTGCTGCTTTAAAATATCATCATCGGCAGTTATATCTTCTATTTCATCTTGCTTTAGCGGCTCTGAATCAGCTACTTTTTCGTCAATTGATTGTTGAAGATCAATTGTTTTGAACTCAGGGCTATCTGGAATAGCTTTGAAGCCTTCTTTATAGTGTACTTTTTCGCCATCTAGAATGTTAGGGATAAACACAATTGCTGCGATCACCACTATACTCGTTCCGACTAAGCGATTAATAAAACCTGAGTTCACCGATACCCTCTCTATTTTTTAAAGTAATTAATAGCGCCAGCGACTGTAAAAAACGAACCAAAAACAATCAAAACAGTGTCGTTTTTTTGCTGTGGTAAAATTTCATCTAGGGCTTCTGCAACGCTACTATAACTGTGTATATTATTAGCCTGAGAGATACTTTGAAGTGCGTTATTTAAGTTTTCTGCGCTATCTCCGCGCGGACCACCTAAACTCGCTACCGACCACTGACTTACTAAGTGGCTTACTTCTTTAAGTACACCTGCTTTATCTTTATCAGCAAGCATAGCGGCTAATGCATGAATTTTAAAGCCTTTATCTACGTAGCTTGATAACTTATTAGCTAAATAACGAGCAGATTCTGGGTTATGAGCCACATCAGTAAAAACCAAAGGCACTTCACTTAGTTGTTGAAAACGACCTTCAACGGCTAAGTTAGCTAAGCACTGCTTAATTACTTGCTCTGTAGGTAGTAGGTTTAAAACACTTAGCGTTGTTAAAGCTGTTGCAGCATTCTGACTTGGAATTGCGGGTTTAACTAGTTCTAAATCAAGCTCTTTATACTGCCAGGTAAAACTGTGCGCATTTTCTTTAAAAATAAAGTCACTGCCCGATAAAACCATATTGGCATTAATTTCATCGCCGTAATCAGTCATGGTGTGAGGTATATTTAAATCACCTATAATTGCGGGAGTGTTTTCACGAAAGATACCTGCTTTATCGTAAGCGACTAGCTCTCGGGTGTCGCCTAGATATTCTTTATGGTCTAAATCTATTGTAGTGATGACGCTGGCAAATGGTGTCACTATATTTGTTGCGTCATAACGCCCACCTAACCCCACTTCTAACAACACATAATCAACTTGGCAGCGTTTAAAAATAGCAAGAGCACCTAAGGTGCCATATTCAAAATAAGTAAGCTGTGTGTCTTTACGCCCTTGTTCTAACAAATGAAATGCATCTACATGATATTGATCATCAAGTTCTTGAGCATTTATGCGAACTCGTTCGTTATAGCGTATTAAGTGAGGTGAGGCGTATGTGCCAACAGAAAAGCCTTGAGCAAGTAATAAAGACTCTAAACAACGCGCTGTTGTGCCCTTGCCATTTGTGCCTGCAATTAAAATAATTTTGCTAGGGGAGTTTAAAAGACCAATGTTATTGGCAACACTGGCAACGCGTTCAAGGCCCATTTCTATATTGGCCGGATGAACACTTTCTAAATAACAAAGCCAATCATCAAGGCTTGATGATTGGCTAGGGATTGTTTTTGTCATAGCGTGTAATCAGTAAAGCTGAAATTTACGCTACTCTATGCTCTTGTTCAGTAGAAGGCAAGTTCATAAATTTAGCTAAAATACGCGCTAAGGTATCGCGCATTTCACGGCGGTCGATAATCATATCAATTGCACCGTGTTCTAGTAAAAATTCACTACGCTGGAAACCCTCTGGTAGCGTTTCACGAACAGTTTGCTCAATAACACGAGGGCCCGCAAAACCAATTAAAGCCTTTGGCTCTGCAACGTTAATGTCGCCTAGCATTGCTAAAGATGCTGATACGCCGCCCATCGTTGGGTCAGTCATTACAGAAATAAATGGTAAACCTTTTTCGCTCATTTTAGCAAGAGCGGCACTTGTTTTAGCCATTTGCATAAGCGACATTAGCGCTTCTTGCATACGTGCTCCACCTGAAGCCGAAAAACAAATGAGCGGCATGTTATGCTCTAAACATTCATCTACAGCGTCTACAAAGCGTGCACCTACCACAGATGCCATAGAGCCACCCATGAACGAAAATTCAAAGGCTACAGCTGCTATAGGTACGCCTTTTAAGCGCCCTTTCATGGCAACTAGAGCGTCTTTTTCACCACTTGCTTTTTGAGCTGCGCTAATGCGGTCTGAGTACTTTTTAGAATCTTTAAACTTAAGTATATCTTTAGGCTCATGTTGTGTACCAAGCTCAACACGATCAGCTTCATCTAAAAAGCTTTCAAGGCGCTTACGGCCACTTACACGCATGTGATGAGAACATTTAGGACATACATTTAATGACTTTTCTAACTCAGCTTTATATAAAATTGAGTCACATGATGTACATTTAGCCCAAACACCTTCTGGGATTTCTTTACGACCTGATGATTTTGTCGTTTTTGGTAAGATTTTTTCTAGCCAACTCATTTGCAACTCTCTTAATGCTGTTCTGTGTCGCGAGCCTGCAAGTAATAACTCACAGACAAATTTTTTCAATTAAAACATGAATTACACTAACACGGTATAAAAAACTGGTCTTAGTAGTTGCTGCTACTTAGTAAATAGCTAAAAGCCGATGCTGATTAAATATCAACATCAGGCAAAAATAAAGGCCCTAATGGCGTTTTAGGTACATTAAATTGTTCAGGGTAGTCAACATCAACTAAATATAAACCTGCGGCTTTTGCAGTGGCGCTAGCTTTTGCTCGCTCCTTAACATCTAAAAGCTCTTTTAGCCATACAGGCTCATGCTTGTGCAAACCAATATCCATAAGGCAACCAGTAATATTACGCACCATATGATGTAAAAAAGCATTCGCTTTTATATCTATAATAACGTAATCACCTTGACGCTGTACCGATAAGTGATGAATTGTACGTGTTGCCGTATTTGCTTGGCAATGCAACGCTCTAAAAGAGGTAAAGTCGTGCTCACCTATTAAATACTGGCAAGCTTGCTGCATTTTAGTTTCATCTAAATGATGATGAAAGTGCGTAACACCTTCGTTTAATACAGCTCCACGAAACGGATAATTATAAATAACATAACGATAACGACGAGCGGTTGCACTAAAGCGAGCATGAAAGTCATCAGAAACTGGCTGAGCAAAGCGAATAGCGATATCTTTGGGCATTAACGTATTCATGCCTAAAGTAAATGCAACCATATCGCGCTGAGCATCAGTATCAAAATGTATTACTTGGCCTGTTCCATGAACGCCAGCATCTGTGCGCCCCGCACAGGTAACTTCTACAGGATGATTACAAATACGCGACAACGCCTTTTCAACTTCTTGTTGTACACTATTTACATGTGATTGACGCTGCCAACCACTGTAACGTGCGCCATTGTATTCAACTCCAAGTGCTACTCGCATAATTACTGCTTTACCTACTGTACTAATGAACGGGGCATTTTATGCTATCTCGCGATGCAATAAAAGCCAGTGTGTTGTGATCCAATAAATACCTACAAAAAAACCGCAATAAATTCCTTATTGCGGTTTTTATAATGCCTAAAAAACTACTTTAGTTTTGCTTTTAAACTAAGTGCTTCTTCTTGAACATCCTCAGGGCCTTTGTCGATAACCTCATCAATCACATTTAATGCAGAGTCAAAGTCGTCGATTTCAATGTATGCACGAGCAAGGTCTAGCTTGGCAGAGTACCCACCGCTTTCAGCATCTACATCAGTTGGGTTATCACCTGCTAATAATGCGTCAAACTCGCTCAAACCTACATCCATATTTACATCGTTATATGGTTCGTGTTCAAGTTCAGCATCGTCACTTTGCTCAAGCAACGAGTCTATATCAACGAAGGCATCCTCTACTGACGTATCTACTTCATTAATTTGCGCATTTTGAGGTTTATCCACGCCTGAATTTTCGACTAAGTCTTCGCTTAATAAGCTATCAAAATCGACATCAAAATCACTGCAATCATCAACATTTAGTTCTTCTGGCTGTGCTAATTCATTTAGTAATGAATCAAAGTCAGTTTGTGTTAAATCAGCCATAAACTCTTCATCGAGTTCATCATCTGAAATAACATTGTTTTGATCAGTAGTATTCGTTTGCGTTAGTTGCGCTTCTCGCTCCGCGTTTGTTTGCGGTGTCAACTCATCAGTAAAGGCTTGTTCGAGTAAACTATCCTCTGTCGTCTGCGTTAGAACATCATCTAATTTTTCTGGTTCAACAGGCAGCTCGTCTATGGTTTCTGGGCTATCAGGTTCAGCTAAAACTTCGTTATCAAGCTCTAGCTCATTTAAAGCCTCTAAATCGTCGTCAAAATCAGAGAAATCATTTTCAATTAATAGTTCATTATCAAAGTCATCATCTAAAGAATTTAAATCAACATCTTGAGAAAGCGCATTTGCTAAATCTTGCTCAGTTTGGCTAGCCGACAGTGGTGTATGTTCAGTTGTGTCAGCGTCTTCTAGCAGTTCAGAGTTATTTAATTCCTCATGTTCTAAAGGTGACTGAGTATCTGCTTGTTCAGGTAACTCTATATCTTCAAGCTCTTCAAGTAAGCTATCAATATTTTCATTTTCTAACTCGCTTGGGTTTAATTCATCATTTAATAAATCTGCCTGCTCTTTAGCATCAACATCCAACGCTTGCTCATTGTCAGAGGTTAATTCAGTAAAGTCATTATCAATTAAAAGTTCATCATCAAAATCATCTTCTAGGCTATCTAGATCAATGTCACCAATTAGTGAGCTAGCTAAGTCTTGTTCAGCCTGACTTGGCGACATGCCTTTAGCATCGCCGTCCAGAGAATCTCCTTGTAGCTCCTCAGGAACAAACGAAGGCTCATCTTCGATAGGTTGCGAATCATCCAATTCTAATTCAGGGTATTCATCAAGCTCTTCACTAGGAGTTACTAATTCATCTTCCTGGCTTTCATCATCTTGCGTCAGATCAGCTTCATCAGCCGCAAGTGGATCGTCACCTAGGTCGACTTCAATCTCCTCCATGTCATCATCAAGCTCGTCTAAAGACCAATCCGGCGTTTCTACGTAATCATCATCTGTTGCTTGTTGTAACTCATTTAAAAGTTCATCTACGCTTTTTAGTGTGTCGTCAGTGTATTCTTCAAGCGAATCTTCTGGGTCTAAAAGCGATTGTGATATATCAGTAAAATCATCCGCAGATTCAGACTCTTCTTCAAGCTCTTGCTCTGGTTCTTCTATAAGTTCCGGGTCTGGCTCTTCTACAAGCTCTGGCTTTTGTTCAAGCACTGGCTCTTCTTCAAGCTCTGGCTCTTCTACAA
>NZ_PNCW01000380.1:0-270 GCF_005886985.1 Pseudoalteromonas sp. S3178
GAACTATTGCCTAGCCTTATTATTCTTGATTTAAATATGCCACGAAAAAGCGGTAAAGATGTATTGGCTGAGATGCGAGGGGCTGCAAACCTTAAGCATATTCCGGTTATTATGTTCAGTACATCGGACTCAGAGATAGATATAAAACAGTGTTACTTGCTTGGGGCAAATTCTTATATGACCAAACCATCCCAATATCATGAGCTGGTGGATTCAATGAAGTCCTTGCTGTCTTTTTGGATTGGCACTGCAAAGCTCGTGATTGATTAG
>NZ_PNCW01000381.1:0-351 GCF_005886985.1 Pseudoalteromonas sp. S3178
CGGATGAACAAGGCGAAATTCAGGTACCAACCGGAAAGTTCCGCTTAAGCGATACCGCCAGCCAACATCTATATTGCCAATTCACCTACGACTTCGAAGATGGCTTAGGTGAGCATATTCGCGAACTTGGCTTAATGCTTGGCACGACACCAAAAACGGGCATTCCAGCTGGAAAATATTACCTCTTACCAGACGAGGTGGCAGAGGCTGGTGAGCTTATTTTGCTTGAGCATCGCACGGCGCTATTTCGTGACCAAGGGGTACGCGAAACGTTTGAGTTTGTGATCAGTTATTAAGAAGAAAGCAATGATAAAAGATTATTACCAGCAGTTTGATCCTGCAAAGCAATAC
>NZ_PNCW01000382.1:0-374 GCF_005886985.1 Pseudoalteromonas sp. S3178
GGGGTAACAGTCATTAAATTTCCCTTTCTCTCGTAATGAGAGTCGTTGATGAACACCAAAACGATGTTGTTCATCAATGATGATCAATGCAAGGTTATAAAATTGCACTTGTTCTTGAAATAATGCATGGGTACCAATGACCATTTGCGCTTTACCAGAACTAATTTGCTCAAGTACTCTTTCACGCTCTTTACCCTTGGTTTTACCGCCGAGCCAAACCACTTCAATACCAAGTTGAGTAAACCAGGCGGTAAAGTTAATACCATGTTGCTCTGACAGTATCTCGGTGGGGGCCATTAAGGCTACTTGATACCCTTTGGCAATCGCGGTGAGTGCTGCGAGTGCTGCAACCAAGGTTTTACCAGAACCAACAT
>NZ_PNCW01000383.1:0-244 GCF_005886985.1 Pseudoalteromonas sp. S3178
CCTAATTGGTTCATGGAACCAATAAAGCCCGCCGTTAGAACTTGGTCTTTTGCATCAATGGTCACATCAGCCGCTACACTTGCAGGGTTAATCGCTGTGATTTTGCCATTTTCAATAACAACCGTCGCATCTTTCAAAATGCCTTGTTCTGTTGATGTATGAACCGTTGCATTAGTGATTGCTGTAACTTGAGCAAATGCCGAAGAACTCACTAGTAATGCACCGGTAATTAAAGATACTTTAA
>NZ_PNCW01000384.1:0-313 GCF_005886985.1 Pseudoalteromonas sp. S3178
ATGAGCATGCTCAATTATAATAATGAGCGCGCTCATTATTTGCAAACTTTATCTCTTAAATAATCTGGAATTGTGCTACACTCTCTTCGCAAATAAAAAGGTAACCATATGAAAAAAAGAGAAATTACGTACAATAAAATTCTCAGTGCTAGTTGGCAACTTTTTCAAGACAATGGTTTTGAAAACACCACTACTCGGCAAATTGCCCAAGCAGCAAACGTGGCAACGGGAACGGTTTTCTCTCACTTCCCTACTAAGCTCGACATGCTCAAAGTCGCAATGCATAACCAAATAGATGAACTAATTAATGAAG
>NZ_PNCW01000385.1:0-358 GCF_005886985.1 Pseudoalteromonas sp. S3178
GCAAATAAGTGTATTCAAGGTGTTCCAGGTTTTGGTTTTGTGATCGCAAAAACGGCGCTGCTGGTTGCCTCTGAAGGACAAGCGCGTTCACTCTCGCTGGATCTTCACGCCCAGTGGAAAACCATGGAAAACCATCGTGGTAAATGGCGTTTTACCTAGCCAACGCATGTTGTCAGGGCTTTTTCCAAAGCACTAGAAGAATTGGCGCAAGAGGGAGGCGTTTCTGCGCGATTTAAGCGTTACAGCGAAAATCAAAAACAACTCGTTAGCGGCATGAAAGCTCTTGGTTTTGAAGCCTTGTTACCAGAAGTCATGCACTCACCTATTATCACTTCTTTTTATTCACCAAGTGACGAAA
>NZ_PNCW01000386.1:0-299 GCF_005886985.1 Pseudoalteromonas sp. S3178
TTCCATGACATCCACATTGAGACGACTAATGGTATGCGCCAGTTGTATTTTATCTTCTTCTGTTAAGCTGGCTTTTAACGCCTGCTCACCGTCCCTTAATGTTGTATCGAAAATCCAGGCTTTATCTTGCATACCCTTATCCTCAGCCAAAAAAAACCCCGCAAGTGCGGGGTGTCTACAGTAAATGTCGCTCAATTCGCGCAATTACACCCCACCCCTCTGGTTTACCAGTAGGAGGTTAAGAAGGAGTGAAATACGCGCAGTCATTTTCATTGAGCTAAGTGTTCCTGTTGATGAAT
>NZ_PNCW01000387.1:0-240 GCF_005886985.1 Pseudoalteromonas sp. S3178
CGGGAATTGCAGCGGCTGTTGCCATGTCTGCAATGAAACAACCTCCAGAAGAGAAGAAAGAAGAAATAGTACATCCTCTCGTACAGGTTCAACCTATTCATATTGACCAAGTTAGGCTTGACGTATCGTCATACGGTATCGTGATGCCAAAATACAGTACTGATCTTGTTGCTCAGGTCAGTGGTCAAGTCATTTCATTGTCAGACAAGTTTGTCAAAGGTGGCTTTGTCAAAGAAGGTG
>NZ_PNCW01000388.1:0-349 GCF_005886985.1 Pseudoalteromonas sp. S3178
GTTTGCTTTTTAGATAGCGTTCGGCCTTGTTCAAGGTAGAGTTGATGGACTAAAGGCGTCAGGGCTTTAGGTATACTTGGTGAGGCAAAGCTTGGTAAGCAAAAACTGCTTACCAAGAAAAGTAAAACAAATCGCATTATCTCACGTCCATCGCGTGATTAAGTAAGTGGACAACCATCGCTATCGCATGTGGGATCACTTGTTTTCCTGTATTTACGCGGTCGTAATGATCCTCAGAGTTCAATACGATACCACCTTGTGAGTAGGAGAAAGCGCCGCCTTGCGTTAGTAGTGGGCGGATGTCTGTTGAGTTAGTATCAACTGCACTAAAACTATTCATTGCTTGCTT
>NZ_PNCW01000389.1:0-289 GCF_005886985.1 Pseudoalteromonas sp. S3178
CCAGCTGAATAAAAAAGCCAACCGTTAAAGCGGTTGGCTTTTTTGTTTTATGCTCATTAGTGCAAACTTTAGTATTGTTTTTAAACTCTGGTTACATTTTTTTGTTTGATTATTGCAACATTGCGAATTACATTCAGTCGGTATTGGTATTACACAATGGTTTTTAACCTAATACTTTAGTTAACGCATATTAGCCTACGAGCTAGTTTGCCTGTTGTAAGCCATATGATATGGGCGAGACGTTTGACTCTTTAAGGTGTTGCAGTGTTTATACATTCATCATTAACGT
>NZ_PNCW01000039.1:0-20241 GCF_005886985.1 Pseudoalteromonas sp. S3178
TTATCGGGGTCAGATCAGATAGCTGATAGCTGATAGCTGATAGCTGATAGCTCTTTAGAAGGATTTGTTTATGAAACTCGAAGATATCCGCCGTGAATACCTGCAAGACGCGTTAAGCGAAGATACTTTGCAAGATGACCCATTTAAACAATTTGAAACGTGGCTTGAGCATGCTGTGGGCAGTAATGTGCCTGATCCAACGGCCATGGTTGTGGCAACGGTTGATGAAACTGGGCAACCTTCGCAGCGTATTGTGCTGTTAAAACACCTTGATGATAACGGGTTTGTATTTTTTACGAATACGGGCTCTCGTAAAGCACAAGAGCTAAAAGGTAATAATAAAATATCGTTGCATTTTCCGTGGCACCATATGGAGCGCCAAGTGATTGTGTACGGCGAGGCTAAACCATTACCTACATCAGCCGTGGCAAAATACTTTTTATCACGCCCTAAAGAAAGCCAATTAGCGGCCTGGGCTTCAGCGCAAAGCAGGCCCGTGTCGTCGCGAAAAGTACTTATGGAAACCTTTGCCAATATGAAAAGCAAGTTTGCCAAAGGTGAAATCCCATTGCCTGACTTTTGGGGCGGCTATTGCGTAGTACCTACAAAAATAGAGTTTTGGCAAGGTGGCGCACACCGTTTACATGACCGCTTTATGTACCAGCGCCAGGATGATAATAGCTGGCAAATAACACGTTTAAACCCTTAAGAAGCTACGCTTGTGAAGTTTATAGACTCCCATTGCCATCTTGATTTTAATGAGTTTGACGCAGAGCGTGAATCACTTATAAAAGCATGTGTGGCAAAGGGCGTTGAGCGCTTTATAGTGCCAGGCATTAGCTTGGCGCAATCTAAACAGTTAATTGAGTTTAAAAGCAAATACCCACAAGTGCATATAGCTGCAGGGCTCCACCCTTACTTTTTAGATGATCATAAAGAACTTCACTTAGCGCAGCTTTTTGATTTTGCAAAAGCAAATATTAACCAGTTGGTGGCAATAGGTGAGTGTGGGCTCGATAGAAGTATTGAAAACCTTGAAAAGCAAACGCGGTTATTTGAGCAACAAATAACTATTGCTAATGAGCTAAATTTACCGCTTATTGTCCACCATCGGCAAAGCCATGATTTAATTGCGCAATCGTTTAAACGCTGCAAGCCAAAATATGGTGGTGTAATACATGCGTTTTCGGGGTCACTACAGCAAGCGCACTATTATATTAAACAGGGCTTTAAATTAGGTGTAGGTGGGGTTATAACTTACGAGCGAGCAGCAAAAACTCGTAATGTCATTGCTCAAATTGAGCCACAACATTTAGTGCTCGAAACTGACTCGCCCTCAATGCCACTGAGCGGTCATCAGGGGGAAATTAATACGCCGCTACACATTCCAAATGTGTTCAACGTATTATGTAATTTAAAACAAAGTAGTGATAAAGAGGCGCTGGCTAAAGCGCTTTATGACTCTTGCTCAGAAGTTTTTTGCATATAACGACTCACCTGCCAGCGTTTTAAACCGCGTCCTAATTGCCATGTAAAAATACATGCAATAACTAGCATTAATAAAACTTGCCGACCTAAATCATGAAAATGATTGTGGCTGTCTGATATAGCTGCACGCGTTAAATACGTTACCGACACAAAGCCAATAGGGCGATCATCATCGCTTATTACGGGTTCCATAAAAGGCGTTTTTAGCTTGCTAATCCCTGGGGTGGAGTCAGGTAGTTGACCAAAAATATGGTGTGATTGCCAATTATCGCTACTGGCTATCAAAATACCCTGTTGATCGTAAATGGTGGCCGAAAGCACAAATTTATCTTTACTTATATCGTTACAAATAGCATTTAACTGGGGTTTGTTTTTTTCAATAAGCGGGGTTTTAACGTTTAAAGCCATAAACTTAGTTAAGCTTTGTGCTGTGTTGTCGGCGCTGTCATACAATAACTGATGACTCTGAAAACTACTATTAACACCTACCCAGCTTAATAATACAAAACAGCCAGCCGCAAGTATTAAGCGTACGAGGCGTTTTCTTTGAGATGCGGATATAGGGTTTTTAATATGGTTATTTTTCATAGTCACCGTATATGCTACTGACAGCATTTTGATTTGATGTTACAACTACACTAACTATAACCTTAAACCCCACCTGATGGCGAATTTAGCGTTAATATTAGTTATTCAAGAAATGCCAAAAGTCAGGAAAATAAAAATAAACACGGAGACCCCATGTCGCAAACGAGCATGGCACAGCCAGCTGCTGAGCAGCCATTACAACACTTAACTTTAAATAAGTGGTTTACTTACAGTAGTGGCAATTTTATACCGGTTAATGATATTCCAGATAAAAAGTTAGGGTTATTTAGCATTGCATTTGCGGGTGATTTCGAACACATCCATGTAACACGGATTATTGAGTTTTTAGCTAAATATAATCAAACAGTAACGGCTGTATGTCAGTATCAACCAGATCTAGGCTTAGCGCCTGCGTTGTGTTTTTATGCACAAAATGCAGAGCAAGCAATAAACCCGTTAGCGCTTCAAGAGTTTTCAAGCTCGCTTGATTGCCAACTAGTGCAAGTAGCCACGCCTCCTAACTTGTACGAGCCTGGTTTGCTTGTTATGGATATGGACTCAACGGCTATTACTATTGAATGTATTGATGAAATAGCGCGTTTAGCCAATGTTTATGATGAAGTCGCGTCGGTAACAGCGCTCGCCATGGCTGGCAAGCTTGATTTCAGCGAAAGTTTAAATCAGCGAGTAGCTAAGCTTACAGGTATTGAAAAAAGCTTGATTGAGGATCTTAAAAGTGCGCTTCCTTTAATGCCGGGTATTAAAGCGTTGTGTCAAATTTTAAAGCAACACCACTGGTATTTAGCTATTGCATCCGGTGGTTTTGTGCCTTTTGCAGAGCGTGTTCAGGAGCTAATTAATTTAGATGAAGTGCATGCTAATGTGCTGGAATTTAAAGACGACAAGCTAACAGGTAAAGTACTTGGTACTATTGTGGATGCGCAGCAAAAAGCGGTGGTATTAAAGTTACTTCAACAAAAACTAGGCCTTGAAAAAGCACAAACGGTAGCAATTGGGGACGGTGCAAACGATTTAGTCATGATGGCTCAGGCTGGGCTTGGTGTTGCCGTACATGGCAAGCCTAAAGTGGTTGAGCAAGCCCAAGCTGCTATATGCCAAGGTTCATTATTGCAGTTATTGTATATGCTAGCTATTCCGCTAAATGAAAAGCCAAACGCATAAGTAAAAGGTTAAACCGCTTAGCGTAAGCGGTTTAACCAAATTAATTTACGACGACCCATTTGTTCAACTTGTTCTTGTTTAAGCTCAAGATGACTTAAAGCTTCTTCAGTTATATCAACCATGTCGCCTACACCAGCAACAGCCCATAAAGCTTCTTCTAAATCTTTTGCTTTATGCATGGCGTATTGGCTTACGTATTTTAGCTCGTTAGATAAGTAATCGGTATCTGGGCGGCCCGTGCGTGAAATATAAAGTCGCATTACAAATATAAGCTCCGACTTAATACCTTTGCTTATTTGCTTATTAAAGCTGGTGTAATCTTCACCTAATACGCATTGGCTTACCACAGCATCTTCAATACTGCCCTTGCGCGGGTCAAAGTTAATAGCAAGTGTAAAAGCAAGTGGTGGGTCTTGTCGGCTGCGATCTTTAATATTAGGGGTGATCACATCAACTATTTGCTCTTGCGTTAAAATACTCGATAAGTCGGTTTTATTACTTAATAAGCCAAAGTTTTGTAAAATCACATGCATTGGACTTGCATATAAACCAAAGCCAATAGCACCTGTTTTAAAGTGCGCAGCCTCTTTGTGTAAGTAAAATGGGAATTGGCAAACACTTTTAGTGACCATATTTCTAAGAGCTGTAGAGAGGCCTTCTACTTTTGGTGCCTCTTCAGAAACTTTTAGCTTATCTTTATTCCCTTCTATTAACTGAGTAAAAAAGGTAACACCAGCATGAGGTAAATCAGCTACTCGATTAGCCTTTAAATTAATAGTAGTGAATGACTTACTAATTGCCATTACCTCATACTTTAACTCGCTGAGTTTATGTTTTTTTGTTATTTTTTGCAGCTCAGGAAAGGCTAGAAGTACAATATCACCTTTTTTAAATGTAACGGGCTGTTCGCACTCAAGCTGTAAGCCCATGACTGAAAAATCCCGTGTATATCCATCATATACAGTTTCATTTACTGTAATACTGACTGGTGTTTTATATAAGTAGCGTTTGTGCGAGCGTAAGTTAACGTATTCAAGTGGCACTATGTCTAAATAGGGTGGCGATTTATGCTTAGCATGACCAAAATGCTTGAGCTGGTTAACGAGTGCTTTGTCGTAAGAGAGCTGTTTATAATCTTCTTGCTCAGCTTTATTGCCTATGCTTGTAAGTACAACCACATACTTTACATCTTTAATAAGTCCTTTAACGCGTGGAGAAGGGGGCTTATTCAGTTTTTCAATATTAGAGCCGGCACTATTTGGTAGCGAAAGCGGAATAAAAGAGTCATCAGGGTGGCTTGGCATTATTTGTATTTTAAAACTTTGCCAGCTCTCTTTTTGGCTACCAAAACCTAAAAATAAATCTTTTAACTTAGGGTTGTTGTTTAACTCAGTTCTTGTTGCTGAGTAATAGTAAATCTTACCCGACGATACATGTGTAAACGTGTATAGGTAATCTTCTTTAACTGCTGTTATTTGCGTTAGAAGCTGCGTAACTCGTTGATGATTAAGTACGTTGTATAAACAAGGGACTTTTCTTTCATCGGTTAAGTATCGCTGAATAAAAATATTATTTTCGGTGGTTAAGCTTAAACTTGGGTAGAGCGTTTCGTCTTTTTTGCTTAAAAATACATATAAAGAGGTTACACGAGGAATATAATATTGCTCGTAACCCTTAGAAACCACAGCATCAAGGGTGTTATCCAAATTTACTTTGTAGCGGCGTTTATTTCCGTTTATAAAGCTGTCTAAAAAGTCATCAAAAGCTTCGTTTTTTTCTATGTAGGTACGTTTTAAGCGAATGTGGTTATATTCACGAGATATATTTTCAACGGCAACCACTTCATATTGAATCCCGTTTTTTAAGCCCAGCTCAAAGTCTTGCTCAAGCCCGACTAAACGCATGGCAAGTAGCTCGCCTTTTTTAATAGAGTAGCGTGTGCCTAGTTTTATTTTGCAGCCACTTAATGATATATCGGAGGTGCTAGCGGCAATGTTCTTTTTATCTTTATACTCAATCGTTACTTTTATCGAGTAGTTCATGCGCTCTTCACGGCGGCTTTCATATGAGGCGAATTTAATTACCTCAGTACTTAATTTATTCTCAAATTCTTGAAGTTCTGATTGCTCAGCTGCTTGCTTTTGCAAAACGCGGTGGTTATTTTCGGTATTCATAACCGCTTCGTATACAGCTAATGTGTATCCACCATGTTGTTCGAGGGCTTTTTCAAATACTTCAATGGCAGTGTCGTCCATAAAGTGCTGCTTGCCATTGTGCTCATAAGGCTTTACTTGTCCGGTGACTAAACCGCGTAAATCAACAAAGCGAGCCACAGGCTGAGATAGGCGCGACATTTCCATCTTCATCAAAAATTGCTCGGGCTTAGTTAAGCTTGCCGTTTTTGATTTGAAAATTAGGTCAAATTTTGCGTTACCTAAATATGTTTTTAGCTCGTTTACGAGGTCTTCGTATTTGAGCAATATGTCTTCAGCCATTTATAAAACCATCACCGTCTAATTGAAAAAGTAGGTATACTATTAAGTCCATTTATTTGAAGATTTAATAAACGTGAATCGCTCTATGTTATTAATATAGGTACGATTTTTCGAATAACTACCGTTTAGCTCTTGTTATTATGTGTTATGTGCCATTTTGTTGGCAAGTCACATTAAATATTATCAAAGCAAAAAGTATGCCCTAAATTGTAGCGAAAAAAAACAGGGTTTGTATTTAAAGATTGTGCCGTTAGATCGCATAACAGGCAAGAGTATGTTGCTAAGTAAAAGTTTTAAATGGCAAAATGAGCACTCAATAGTCGATATTTTTAAAATTAAAGAAAAAGTAGGTAAGGTTATAAATGGCTAAAGCGGCAAAAGTAGAATTTGTTTGTACCGAATGTGGCATGAACTATCAACGTTGGCAGGGTCAATGTCGCTGCGGCGCATGGAACACACTAGCAGAGTTTAAACCCTCAGCAGGGCAAAGCAAAAAAGCAGCAGTAAGAGCGACTGTTGGAGGCTATGCCGGTGGTGTTGGCGGTGGTTCTAAAAAAATAAATGATATTGCCACAGCAGAAGCCGAAAAACAGTTAACTGAAATTGGTGAGTTAGACCGAGTATTAAGCGGCGGCGTTACCACGGGCTCAGTTAATATTATTTCGGGTGACCCTGGAGCGGGTAAAACAACGCTTTTATCTGACTTAGTTGCCAGAATGTCTCAGCGTATGCCATCGCTCTACTGTACGGCAGAGGAGTCGTTGTCACAGTTTAAAAACCGTGTAAACAGGTTAAAGCTTAATTACAACGCTGATGAACTTTACTTACTCTCAGAAACTAGCGTAGAAACTATTATTGAAGAACTTGATAAAAATAAAGTTAAGTTTGCAGTAATTGACTCTATTCAAGCGGTCGTTACCGATACTGCAAATGGCAGCCCAGGTTCGCCTTCGCAAGTAAAAAGTGCTGCGCAAGCGCTTACACAATACTGTAAGCAAAACGATGTCACCATGTTTATTATTGCCCATGTTAATAAAAATAATGAAATAGCAGGGCCGCAAACATTAGTACATATCGTTGATGCGCTTTTGCATATAGATACTAACGATGGGCAGGTGCGAACGCTTAGGGCAAATAAAAACCGCTTTGGCGACATTGATACCGTAGGTATATTTAAAATGTGTGAGCGGGGTATGCTTAGCGTTGATAACCCAAGCGAGATTTTTTTATCGGGTTCAAGTACCGAATCGCCAGGCTCTACCATTACCTGTATTCGTAAAGGTAACCGTAACTTATTGCTAGAAATACAATGTTTAACTACCGAAACCGAAGCTGAGTTCCCGCAGCGTGTATGTGTAGGTTTAAACATGAACCGTATAAAAATGCTTACTGGTATTTTACGTAAACACACCAAAACTAAAATATTCCACGATACGTTTTTTAATATTGTGGGCGGCTTACGAATTGATGAAACCGAAACCTGTATTGATTTAGCGTTAGTGACTGCGCTTTTAAGTAGTTTAAACGAATTTGTAGTACCGCGTACAACCTGCATTATGGGTGAGCTTAGCTTAAACGGCGACGTACGCCCAATCGACAGTGGTGTGCCGCGAGTTAAAGAGGCGGCGCAGCATGGTTTTACCGAAATATTTATTCCATTTCGTAATTACCATAAATCTATGGAAGGCTTAGGCGCTAAAATTACGCCTGTAAAAACAGTGCATGAGCTACTTAGTTTGATTAATTAACGCTTACAGGGATTGCCATGCAATGTTACTCTTGAGCTAATACCAACCCGCAATAATACTTAATTATTTTTAGGGGCTAAACGTGTCGCTATCTGCGTTAAAAAATTCTCATTTAGAACAACTAAATAGCGAATTTTTTGCCTTGCTATCAACACGCTTTTCCATCCTCAAAATAGATCACTTAATTATGCGGATTTGGTATAACACAATTTAAACAAAGAACAGAATAAGGAAATAACATGAAAAAACTCGTAATAGCCATAGCCATTGTTGCAGCAGGTGTTGGTGGCATTAGCTACGCAAACTATGTAGCAACCCAAGAAGTACGTACTGAAGTAGATAAGCAGCTAGCTTTAGTGAGCGATCAAACCGGTGCAACGTTTAAATATGCGGGTTTATCGGCAAGTGTTATTTCTCAAAGTGTTGAAATTACTAACATGGAAGTAATTGGCCCAGAGGGCGAAAATGTAGCGCATATTCAAAGTATAGAAGTAACTGGTTACGAAACCGATAAAATATCGCCACATACATCGTTTGAAGTTAAAAGCTTTCAGTTTGATAAAGACTTTGTAGCAAAACTGCCAGCTGATACAAACGAAATGCTCGCTTCAGCAAGTTACGACTTAAGCTCATCGCTTGATTACGATGAGCAATCTGGCGACAGCGATGTGGTTTTAAAGCTCGATGCAAAAGATATTGTTAGTTTTAATATGGATGTAGGCCTTGCCAATTCTAAAGTATTAATGGACGCATCCCTTGCTATAAGCAAAGCGCAACAAGAAGCAGGTGACACGCCACTTACTTACGAGCAAGAGTTACAACAGCAGACCTTAGTGATGCAAGCTATGAGCAAGCTTGAGCCTCGTAATATCAATTTAGTACTTAATAACCAAGGCAAATTAAAAGAGCTGTTTGTGAGTGAGCTTGAAAAACAAGGTATGACACTTGAGCAAATGCAAATGACGCTTCAGCAACAATTACAGCAAGCTCCCGTAACGGAAGAAATTGCACAATCGTTAACTGATTTTGCCAAAGGCTTAAACTCTTTAAGCGTATCGGCAAAATTGCCTGAAGGTAAAACCATGATGGAAGTAAACCAGCAAATAATGATGTTAGCTGGCCAGCCAGAAGAGCTAGTTAAATTTATTAACTTAGAAGTTAAAGGCGAATAATAGCGATAAGCTATACATTGTCAGCTTAATGCAAAAAAGCCGTACTTGATTAATCAAGTACGGCTTTTATTATTTCAGCTGATAGCTATTTTAGTGAAGAATACGCGCTCTAATTGTACCTTCTACTGCGCTTAGCTCTTTAAGTGCAACTTCTGATTGATCTGTATCTACGTCAATAACTACATAACCAATTGATTCATCAGTTTGTAAGTACTGAGCGGCAATGTTAATACCGTGCTGGGCAAACGCTTGGTTAATTTGCGTTAATACACCTGGGCGGTTGTGGTGCACGTGTAATAAACGGCTACGATTAGCAAGCTCTGGTAGTGATACTTCAGGGAAGTTAACAGCCGTAATTGTTGAGCCATTATCTGAGTATTTAGCTAATTTACCGGCTACTTCAATACCAATGTTTTCTTGCGCTTCTTGGGTTGAGCCACCAATGTGCGGCGTTAAAATAACGTTGTCGAATTCACGCAGTGGCGATACAAATTCTTCTTCGTTAGATTTTGGCTCAACCGGGAAAACATCAATAGCAGCGCCGCTTAGTTTTTTCTCGCTAAGTGCTTCTGCTAGTGCATCAATATCTACCACAGTACCGCGTGAAGCGTTGATTAAAATAGAGCCTTGCTTCATTACTG
The DNA here is from genome assembly GCF_005886985.1 of Pseudoalteromonas sp. S3178. NCBI lineage: Bacteria > Pseudomonadati > Pseudomonadota > Gammaproteobacteria > Alteromonadales > Pseudoalteromonadaceae > Pseudoalteromonas > Pseudoalteromonas sp. S3178. Next base: position 9,315 of record NZ_PNCW01000039.1, read on the forward strand.
CAAGTTCAGCAGTGCCAATCAGGTTTTTAGTTTGCGGTGTTTCTGGAACGTGTAAGCTAATAATATCAGCACGTTGTAAAAGCTGCGTTAGGTTATGTACTTGCGTTGCGTTACCTAAAGATAGTTTATCCTCGATATCATAATACTCTACGTTCATACCTATGTTTTCAGCCATAATACCTAGTTGCGTACCAATGTGGCCGTAACCGATAATACCTAAAGTTTTACCACGCGCTTCAAATGAGCCTGTTGCTGTTTTTAACCAGCCGCCACGGTGCGCTGCTGCATTACGCTCTGGAATACCGCGTAATAATAATAGTATTTCGCCAAGTACAAGCTCTGCTACAGAGCGAGTGTTTGAAAACGGTGCATTAAATACCGCAATACCACGTTCACGTGCTGCGCTTAAATCTACTTGGTTTGTACCAATACAAAAACAACCAATAGCAACTAGCTTTTCAGCTGAGTCTAATACGGCTTGGTTAATATGAGTACGAGAACGAAGTCCTACAAAGTGCACATCTTTAATGCGCTCTTTAAGCTCGTCCTCAGGTAAGGATGTTTTTACGTAGTCGATGTTGCTGTAACCATTACGTTTAAGCGTTTCTACTGCGCTTTGGTGAACACCTTCAAGCAAGAGAATTTTAATTTTGTCTTTTGCTAACGATACCTTACTCATAACCTCATCCTATTTAATTTGAGGCCCATTTTTAGTGCCGATAATTACTTTATCAGCGCCGCGCATTGCAAATAGGCCGTTGGTAACTACGCCAACAATTGAATTAATCTGTGTTTCAAGTTGTTTGGCATTACTAATACTTAAATTGTGTACATCTAAAATAACGTTACCGTTATCTGTTACTACGCCTTGGCGGTAAACAGGGTCGCCACCAAGTTTTAATAATTCACGTGCAACGTAGCTGCGTGCCATTGGTATAACTTCTACCGGAAGCGGGAAGTCGCCCAATGTATCTACTAGTTTTGTGTCATCAACAATACACACAAACTGTTTTGCTACCGCTGCTACAATTTTTTCACGGGTAAGTGCAGCACCGCCGCCTTTGATCATTTCATTTTGGGCGTTAATTTCATCTGCGCCATCTACGTATACATCAAGTACATCAATGTTATTTAGCTCAAACACTTCAATACCTAACGCTTCTAGGCGGGCTGTTGAAGCTTCAGAGCTTGATACTGCACCCGTTATGGTGTCTTTTACTGTACCAAGGGCATCAATAAAATGATTTACGGTAGAGCCTGTACCAACACCAACAATAGTGTTTTCTTTAACAAACTCGAGTGCAGCCCATGCTGCTGCTTTTTTTAATTCGTCTTGCGTCATTGTCATGCTCATATATCAAATGTGTAGTGAGTGCTTATTACCATTGATAAATTTTATCAGGAGTAATAATAGTTTTAAGTGGTACATCCCACGATTCAATAGGCAGTGCGTCTACTTTTTGACAGCTATGTGCTAAGCCAATAAGTTGCGGTTTTTGCCAATTGCCTTGGTGAAGTTGTGCCAGTGTTTTATCGTAAAACCCACCTCCCATTCCTAATCGGTTACCTTGGTTATCAAATGCAACTAATGGCATAAGTAAGTAATCTAAATCAGTTAATGGGCATATTTGAGAGCAGTTCAGCTTAGGCTCCAAGATACCATAGCGATTTGCCTTCATGGGTGAGTTTTTTTCATAGCGCTGAAATAGCAATGTAGCGCCATTAAATGGGTGAATTACAGGGAGATGAAGTGTGTGGTTTTGTTGCCATAATTCATTAATTAACAAAGAGGTATCGAGCTCGCCATCGTTACTGAAATAAATGGCAATATGCTTCTTGTTAGGTGTTTTTTTGCTTTTTAGGTGTTGAGTAAAATTCACTTTTAACGATTGAGCCGCGATCGATTGCTGACTTTTTGGCAAGCTATTACGTATTTTACGTATTTGAGTTCTTATTTGTGCTCGTTTATTGCTCATTTAACTATTTAACCGCACCTAAAAGAGAATAAATTTGGAAAACCTAAATAAACAGCAAGCACAATCAGCAAAATAACGACGGTAGCTATTAATATATATAAAAACAAATTACTACGCTTTGCTGGTGTTGTTATAAGCTCTTCATCAAGCATTAAGTCGTCGTCTTGCCATTCATCTGTAATTTCATCAGGTGCTTTTAATTGAGCTTCAGGAAGACGTTGCTCTAGCTCTTCAAGTTTTTCTTCTAAGCGAATTAAGCTACTCGTAATATAATCTAGTGCATCAAAAATTCTTTCATCGCGCTGGCTGCTTGGTATTTGTTGAGAGGGCGTTGGCGATGTACTTGCTTGTAGTTTACTTTTAATGCCGAGGCTCGCTAAGAGCTTGGCTTGTTTTAGCGCTTTATCTTTATTACTTGGCGCAAACAATGGTTTGCCTTTTAAAAAAAGAGCCACTTTTTCTTCTGACGTTTTTAGTTTAGTTGCTAAATTTACGCACGCTGTTTTGCTATCAACACCTTGTGCAAGTTCTACAAATATAACGCGAAAGTTGTCGGCCATTAAACTATCCCTAAAGCTTTTATAATAAAGTGAGTATATACCTAAAGTGCAAAAGAGTTCGAGATTGATTTTATTGTTATTTTGCAGATGCTCTATAAACAATATAGTTAAACGTTAGATATAAAAACGGCCCTAAAAAGGGCCGTTTATATTTTTTGTACTGTGTTGGCTTAAAGGCCAGCAGCTGCGCGAAGTGCGTCTGCTTTATCTGTACGTTCCCAGGGGAATTCGTCGCGACCAAAGTGACCGTAAGCCGCTGTAGGAAGGTAGATAGGGCGCTCTAAATCAAGCATTTGAATTAAGCCGTAAGGGCGTAGGTCAAAGTGTTCACGAATAAGCTCGATTAAACGGCTTTCTTCTAACTTGCTTGTACCAAATGTTTCAACGCTGATAGAGGTAGGCTCTGCAACACCGATTGCGTAAGATACTTGTAATTCACACTTATCGGCAAGGCCAGCAGCCACTACGTTTTTAGCAACGTAACGTGCAGCGTAAGCAGCTGAGCGGTCAACTTTTGATGGATCTTTACCAGAGAAAGCACCACCACCATGACGCGCCATACCACCGTATGTATCAACAATGATTTTACGACCTGTTAAACCACAATCGCCCATAGGTCCGCCAATTACAAAACGACCCGTTGGGTTAATGAAAAATTTAGTCGCGCTTGTAATAAGCTCTGCAGGAAGTACCGGCTTGATGATAGTTTCCATCACCGCTTCTACTAAATCTTTTTGTGAAATGTCTTCGCTGTGCTGAGTAGAAAGTACTACAGCATCAATACCTACTGGCTTACCGTTTTCGTATGCAAATGTAACTTGAGATTTTGCATCTGGGCGTAACCAGTTAAGCTCACCGCTTTTACGTACTTGCGCTTGGCGCTGTACTAAACGGTGTGAGTAAGTAATTGGAGCTGGCATGAGTACTTCTGTTTCGTTACATGCGTAACCAAACATTAAGCCTTGATCGCCTGCGCCTTGTTCTTCTGGGCTAGTACGGTCAACACCTTGGTTAATGTCAGGAGACTGTTTACCAATAGTGTTTAAAATTGCACACGAGTCTGCATCGAAACCCATGTCTGAATGTGTGTAGCCAATTTCACGTACTGTTTTACGTGTAATTTCTTCAATATCAACCCATGCGCTAGTAGTGATTTCACCACCAACCATAACCATACCGGTTTTTACGTAAGTTTCGCACGCAACACGGGCATGAGAGTCTTGCTCTAGGATAGCATCAAGTACCGCATCAGAGATTTGATCGGCGATTTTATCCGGATGACCTTCAGAAACAGATTCAGAAGTAAATAAATGTTTTGCCATTGTATTTCTGCTCACAAATATTGCGCTTCACAAACGTCGGTATTAGCGCTAAAAAATTAAGGGGCGTATTTTATCTAAAACAAAACTGCTTGCATAGTGTTTTTACGCCTAGACGTCTAAATAAAATGAGTAATAACTTTTCGGTCTTAAAAAATATTCATAATGCCCCATTTTTATGGGGTTTTTAATTGCACACTGCACCCACAATAAGTAAGAATGGTTGCCATAACAGCTCTTAAGATATTTAAGAGCATTAATGAACACATAAATACCCGCGCAAATACACATAAAGGTAGGAGAATTCATGCCATCTCGCAAAGAACTTGCAAATGCTATTCGCGTCTTGTCAATGGACGCAGTACAAAAGGCCAAATCTGGTCACCCTGGAGCCCCTATGGGCATGGCCGATATCGCTGAAGTATTATGGCGCGATTATCTAAAACATAATCCAACTAATCCAGAGTGGGCTGACCGTGACAGATTTATTCTTTCAAACGGCCACGGTTCAATGCTTATCTATTCTCTATTGCACCTAACTGGTTACGACTTACCACTGGACGAAATTAAAAACTTCCGTCAAATGCATTCTAAAACGCCAGGTCACCCTGAATACGGTTATGCACCAGGAATCGAAACTACTACGGGTCCATTAGGGCAAGGGATCACAAATGCCGTAGGTATGGCGATTGCTGAAAAAGCACTTGCTGCACAGTTTAACCGCGAAGGTCACGATATTGTTGATCACTTTACCTATGCATTTTTAGGCGACGGTTGCCTAATGGAAGGTATTTCTCATGAAGCGGGTTCACTTGCTGGCACATTAGGCCTAGGTAAACTTGTTGCGTTTTGGGATGACAACGGCATTTCAATCGATGGTGAAGTAGAAGGTTGGTTTACAGATGATACGCCGGCTCGCTTTAAAGCATACGGTTGGCATGTAATAAGTGGCGTTGATGGCCACGACAGCGATGCTGTTAGTGCTGCAATAGCAGAGGCTAAAAGTGTTACCGACAAACCATCACTAATTTGTTGTAAAACAGTGATTGGTTACGGTTCGCCTAATAAATCAGGTAGCCACGATTGTCACGGTGCACCACTAGGTGATGACGAAATTAAAGCGTCTCGCGAATTTTTAGGTTGGACTGGCGATGCATTCGAAATTCCTGCTGATATTTACGCACAGTGGGATAGCAAAGAAAAAGGTCAGCAGCTTGAATCAAGCTGGGACGAAAAATTTGCAGCATACGCAAAAGCATACCCAGAGCTTGCAGCTGAATATAAGCGTCGTATTAATAACGAACTGCCTGGCGATTGGGCTGAAAAATCTCAAGAATACATTGAGCAGCTACAAGCAAACCCTGCAAACCCAGCGTCTCGTAAAGCATCGCAAAATGCATTAAACGCATTTGGTCCGTTATTACCAGAATTTATGGGTGGCTCAGCCGATTTAGCAGGCTCAAACTTAACAATTTGGGATGGCTCTAAAGGTTTAACACACGACGATGCAAGCGGTAACTACATTTACTACGGTGTACGTGAGTTTGGTATGTCGGCAATTATGAATGGTATTGCCCTTCATAAAGGCTTTATTCCTTACGGTGCTACGTTCTTAATGTTTGTTGAATATGCAAAAAATGCCGTACGTATGGCTGCATTAATGAAGCAACCAAGCATTTTTGTATACACGCACGATTCAATCGGTTTAGGTGAAGATGGTCCAACTCACCAACCAGTAGAGCAAATTGCAAGCATGCGTTTAACGCCTAACTTATACAACTGGCGCCCATGTGACCAAGTTGAGTCGGCAATTGCATGGCAACAAGCTATTGAGCGTAAAGACGGTCCTACATCGTTAATCTTTACTCGCCAAGGTCTTGAGCAACAAGCGCGTGACGCACAGCAATTAAGCGATGTTAAAAAGGGTGGTTACATCCTTAGCTGTGACGGTAACCCTGAAATTATTTTCATTGCGACAGGCTCTGAAGTGCAACTAGCACAAGATTCAGCAACTGAGCTACGCAGCCAAGGTAAAAAGGTACGTGTTGTATCTATGCCATGTACTGATGCCTTTGAAGATCAAAGCGCAGAGTATAAAGAAAGCGTATTACCGGCATCTGTTACACGCCGCGTAGCAGTAGAAGCAGGTATTGCTGACTACTGGTACAAGTACGTAGGTCTAAATGGCGCAGTAGTAGGTATGACTACCTTTGGTGAGTCGGCACCTGCTGGTGAGCTGTTTGAGCACTTTGGCTTTACAGTGGCAAACATTGTAAGCAAAGCAAACGAGCTTTTTTAATAGTATTTGATTAAATAAAGTAAGTAATTTAAAAGCCCGCCCTGTGTTAAACAGGGCGGGCTTTTTTGTTGGAGCTAATATAAAACATTGCTTTTAAATGTAAGCAAGCTTGGTGTTTACCCAAGAAATACACATTCAACCTTTTTCTATAAATAAAAAGCCTGCCACGTAAAAAACGCAGCGATTAATATCTAAAAACACAGTTTTAAAACCGCAAGTGAGTAACTTTCAATGTACTTTCCTTGCAAGGCATTTTTCTATCAGGCAAGGTAGTGCGATAAAATTTATAAACAAAAATCTTAAATTAATAGCAGGAGCTAAAATGTCTCAGTTTGATAATGTAAGTGTAATTAAAAAAGCTAACGTGTATTTTGACGGAAAAGTATCGAGCCGTACGGTTGTGCTTAGCGATGGAACAACTAAAACATTAGGTTTTATGCAGCCAGGTGAATTTGTATTTGATACAAGCAAAAAAGAACTCATGGAGCTTTTAGGTGGTCAGTGGGATATTTTATTACCAGGCGAGAGTGAGTGGAAAACATTTAACGCGGGCGAATCGTTTAACGTAGATGCTAACGTAAGCTTCAAAGTAAAAGTGGCAGATTTTGCCGACTACTGTTGCTCGTACACAGATTAATAGCTAGCACTGCTAGACGTCTGAAAGCCCATGGTTAATGGGCTTTGCATAAACTTTGCACAACCCATGATTTAAATCAGCAAAACTAGTAAATAAACCTCAAATATCTCACCTTTTTCCTTGTGTTAATCTAAATAGCCCCCAATACTATTTATGAGGTAACAAATAAAAGGATACCCTATGAAAATTAATCTTTCTGGTCACCATGTTGAAGTTACTGACTCTATTAGAGAGCACATCAACGAAAAATTTTCAAAAATCGAGAGCCACTTTCCATCGCTTATTGCACTCGATATTATTTTGTCTAAAGAGCATCATAAAATCCAAGCTGAAATTAGCACTAATTACGAAGGCACGCGCATATCGGTAAAAGGGGAAAACGAAGTTATGTACCCAGCCATTGCAAGCGCAGCTAAAAAACTCGATGCGGCACTAAAACATCGAAAAGGGCAGATAAAAGCAAACTTACACGAAAAGCCTGTTAGCACTACACCTGAAATCGCACACGAGATCATCCAAGAGATGGATCTTAAATAAAATTTAGTTCCAAAGTATTGTAAAAAAGAGCCGTGTGGCTCTTTTTTATTGCCTGTAATTTAGGTAAGTTATGCGTTCTTGCAGTTTATTAATTAAAAAAATTAATAAAAAGAACACACAACACACATATTTTGAGAAATTAATGCACACAACAAAAGCAGTATGGAAGTCTCGACTAGGTGCGCTTGGACCTGGAATACTCATGGCAACAGCCGCTATTGGCGGTTCTCACTTAGTTGCCTCTACGCAAGCTGGGGCAATATTTGGCTGGCAATTATTTTGGCTTATCCTTGTTGTTAATGTTTTAAAGTACCCGTTTTTTCGCTTTGGTATGGAATACACACTCGCCACTAAAAATAGCCTAGTGGAGGGCTACAAAAGCAAAGGCCCGTTTTATTTTTACAGTTTTATTGGCTTAAACATTGTTGCCGCTGTTGTTAATACCGCCGGCGTATTACTGCTTACCGCAAGCTTACTGCATTACGCACTGCCTGTAATGATAGAGGTAACACTGCTATGTTGGATATTATTAGGAGTGTGCTTAGCCATATTATTGTTAGGCCACTTTAAAGCGCTCGACAGTGTGGCCAAAGGCATAATGGGGTTATTAACGCTGGCTACTGTTATTGCGTTAGTTATCGCGTTTAGTAATGGCCCAATGGCGCCTGCTGACTATGTTGGCCCATCACCTTACGAGCTGGCTATGTTGAGCTTTATGGTCGCGTTAATGGGCTGGATGCCAGCACCAATAGAGATATCAGCCCTTAGCTCTTTATGGCTTAAAGAAAAGCAAGCGCAGCAAACAGTAACTAAAAGCCAAGGCTTGTTCGATTTTAACGTAGGTTACTGGCTTACAGCTGGCTTAGCCTTGGTATTTTTTAGCTTAGGTGTATTAGTGCAATACGGGCAAAGCAGCAGTATAGAACTCGGTGGAGTCGCCTTTGCTAAGCAGCTTATTGATATGTACGCATTAACAATAGGCGAGTGGGCAAGGCCGCTTGTATCAGCAATCGCCTTTTTGTGTATGTTTGGTACCACACTTACTGTACTTGATGGCTACGCCCGCACGCTTAACGAGTCTCATAAACTACTTGGCTTTGGGCAATCAAAACACAGCTTAAATATTTGGTTAATACTACAAGCACTTGCCGGTATGGCCGTTATTTTATTTTTTAAATCAGCCCTTGGCCCCATGCTTACGTTTGCCATGACGCTTTCATTTGTTACAACGCCTGTATTTGCATGGCTCAACTTTAGCCTTGTGCGATCAGAGCCAGCTATAAAGCACAGCGTGCTATTACGCAGCTTAACGTGGTTAGGGCTAGTGTATTTAGTAGGCTTTGCTGTTGCGTTTGTAGTTTGGAAACTAGCAGCCTAAATAGAGCCACTTACTTTAGGGTTTTAATTAAAGCCCTAAAGCCTGAAATTTAATGAGGTATAAATGGATATTAGAACAGGCGAGCTTTCAAACCCACACGTTATAAAGTTACTACAAGCGCATCATAACGATATGCTAAAGCACTCACCTGTAGAAAGCGTACACGCACTGGATGTAACTAAACTCACTCAGCCCAATATAATCTTTTATAGCTTATGGATTGATAATAATTTGGCGGGTGTTGGCGCATTAAAAGCGCTTGATGCCACTCATGGCGAAATTAAATCAATGCGCACCTCAAGCAACTATTTACGCCAAGGAATAGCGGCTAAGCTACTTACGCACATTATTGGGGAAGCAACACAGCGAGGTTACAAAACAATAAGCTTAGAAACTGGAACTGCAGAGGCATTTTTGCCCGCACAAAACCTTTATACTCAGTTTGGTTTTAAAGAGTGCGAACCATTTGGTGATTATGAGTTAGATCCGTATAGCTTGTTTATGAGTAAAGTGCTTTAAAAGTGAGTAAGGGATATTATGGCTTATAAAGTTGAACTTGAAGCCCCAACACTGGATGAATTTGCTAATTTACGTACACAAGTAAAGTGGCAAAATCCTGACGATGAAATTTTAAAAGCAAGCATCGAAAACTCACTTTATTGGGTCACTGTATACGACACTGATAAGTTGATAGGCACTGGGAGAGTGATTGGTGATGGCGCAATGTATTTTTATATTCAAGATATAATTGTTGCGCCAAGCTATCAAAAACAAGGCATTGGTCATTTAGTAATGACCCACATTGAAAACTACCTAAGCAGCACCAGCCCTAATGGCGCTACAATCGCTTTATTAAGTGCTCATGGTAAAGAAAGCTTTTATACACAATATGGTTATGTAAAACGCGATGGCGATGGCGATGGTTTAGGGCTCGGAATGTGTAAGTTTATTAGCAAGTAATAATAAATATTGCTGAATTTTTTTATATTTTCCATTAACTCTGTAAGTCAGACTGTTTCTAGTTAATTCATCATTTTTTTGATGGCGTGGCTTCGCCACTTATCCGACCTACGTTAAAGGTAGGTTGGTTAAGCCAAAGGCGCCACCCAACAACGTTATAGGTTCACGCCTGAAGCTCCACTGCTAGCGCTGAGCTGAGCTGAGGTAAATTAATATCTAACTCAGCTCTTTTATCGCGTTACTTATTCCATCTAAACTCAGCGGGTACATGCGGTTGTTCATTAACTGTGTAATCAATGCTATTTAGAGTCAACAGATTAATGTTAAGTGGCTATTATTTTGTAGTAAGTTAGTAAGTGATTTGATAAGTTAGCCGGGTAAAGATATTAATATGCATGTTATGAAACGGCATACTATTAGGTTTTATTATTTGATGTTTAATCTACAAGGAAGAAACCATGAAATTTGATATGGCAATTACAGACAACTTCGCATCATTTTATGATGAAAAAGAAGGAAGTCATATTTTCATAGATAGTTTTGATAATGAAAATTTTGAAGTGAGAGTAGGAAGCTTAGAAGATTCGAAGCCCGTTGGTAATGTAGTTGCTTTTACTGATGTTGAACTGAATTCGAAATTATTGGAGTTATATAATAAGCACATTGGAGGTGCATAAAATGATTACTGAAGCTGAAATATCTGCATTAGAAAGTTCGGTCAATGAAATACTCCGTAAACACAATATGTCATTTAAAATGTCAAAACACTTTGTCAAAGACAGGATGAATGACTCTCGTAACACCCCAATGATTATGATTGCTGAACTAAACAGTATATTCAACCGTTTAACCGCGAGACATAAAGAGAACATTTTAAATCTTAAGCACAATAGTACATTTAATATTCGGTGCACAATCTCACATATTAATATGCCGTGCGCTGTAAATAAGATTCAAAGCCATTCTGGTGAGCATCATGAGAACATTGTAATTACAGTAATGAGAAAAGCTGAATGGAAATCAAAGGACTCTGTAGAGTTCTTAATTTAACTATAAATAATAAAATAGAGACTCTAAAAACTAAAACTTGAGTTTTTAGAGTCTGGCGCAATGAGCAAACGTGATTTATTTTCAGAATTAACGACAGCACTTGATGATGCTAAAGCACATTCACAAGGAAAGCTTACGTTACGTACTCATGCGGTAAATGATATTAACGATCTTGCTATCTCACCCGATGTGTACTAGCTCAGACTTGATC
>NZ_PNCW01000390.1:0-291 GCF_005886985.1 Pseudoalteromonas sp. S3178
GTTGCAGATTATATTCAAAATAGAATTACCCAAGAAGATGTTGATCTTTTTATCGCTAAAAGAGAAGCAGAGATTGTGAGAGCGCTGCAGAGCGTGGAGGGTAAAGTTTCTATGCTGGCTAAATTTGAGACTTTCCATGAGAATCCTGGTTTCCTAACCCAACAGCTTGCAAATGTTAAAGCATTGAAAGTTGGAGATATAAAACGGGTATTTGAGCAATATGTCGCTAATAAAGCGAATGTTGTATTGAGTATTGTACCAAAAGGAAAGCCAGAACTTATCGCGCAACTA
>NZ_PNCW01000391.1:0-324 GCF_005886985.1 Pseudoalteromonas sp. S3178
TGAAAATATAGGTGGGTAATCCGGTGTCTTGAAGCTGTTTTAATACCTTATCTGGGCCTGTATCTGCTTCACCGAGTAATAAATCAGGACTCAAGGAAAGGATCCCTTCAACGTTGATTTTCCTTACGTAACCGATTTGTGGTTTATCGGTCGCAGCAACAGGAAATACGCTAGTACTGTCCACGCCAACAATACGATTTTCCTCGCCAAGTGCATAAATAATCTCTGTGATAGAGCCACCAGAAACCACGATATTTTTGGCACCTTGATCCGCATAGGTAGGTTGTAGAAGAGAAGTGAGTAGTAGCAAACTAGAAGTTAGCA
>NZ_PNCW01000392.1:0-261 GCF_005886985.1 Pseudoalteromonas sp. S3178
TTTTCTATTTTCCACAGGCCAACTTCTGCGTTGGCGAGATTGCTGAAAAGGCTTAAGCAAAGATAAATAAATAACAATGGTGAAAATACTTTAACCATAGTAATGATCCCTGTTGGTTTTAAAGGGTCAGTCTGCGATATCGAAATGTGAATGTCACTAAAAAATGAAGTGCGCTTAGGCGGTAGAAAAAATTTCATATAGGGAAATCGAGAAAGTAAATTTTTCGTTATATCGAAACTGAACCAATAGAAAATTCGCAAT
>NZ_PNCW01000393.1:0-308 GCF_005886985.1 Pseudoalteromonas sp. S3178
CCGCGCATCCGATCTGGCCTTGTCTAAGGCTTCTGGAGCCGCACCAAACAATTCACCAGTGCAGTACACCAAGAATGGGCGCAAGCGTTTACCACCATTTTCTATACTGTAGCGCGTTGCGGATTTGATATTTTCTTCAGTATCAATCACATTATCAAAATTGTGTAAAACGGTGGTTTCTACACGAGTCTTAGCTGACAGGAGTTTTTCTTGTAATTTTGCTGACTTTAGGCTTCGTTTTCAAATGGCTGTAATTGCGCTTGCTCATCTTCGCCCATTAAAATAGCGACCTGCTGCTCAGCTTGCTG
>NZ_PNCW01000394.1:0-342 GCF_005886985.1 Pseudoalteromonas sp. S3178
AAGGTGTGAAAAATGATAGCGCTGACATAATGTTTACAAGTGTTTAAAAGGTATGCGGGTGGCTATTGGTATTCGCAGCTGTGATTAGATAAAGAATCTAGGTATAATTTTCGCTTGGTCGCGATTTTGCCGCTTAAAGCTAAACTGTTGGCAAAACGGTAAGTGTAGAAATCTTAGATAAAAAGTTGAGTGAGTTTATGCAACAAATAGAGGTAGTCGTTATCGGCGCAGGTGCTGCAGGGTTGATGTGTGCTGCACAGGCTGGATACCGAGGGCGACAAGTTGCAGTGGTTGATATGGGAAAAAAGCCAGGTCGTAAAATTTTGATCAGTGGCGGTGGCC
>NZ_PNCW01000395.1:0-273 GCF_005886985.1 Pseudoalteromonas sp. S3178
CTCGCCAAAATGCCAAATGCTAAACTGACATTTGTGGATGAATCTGCCATGGCTGTTGCAAGTGCAGAACATAATGTACTGCATAACTTACCTGAGCAAATCAGTAACTGTACCTTTATTCAAAATGACTGCCTTACAGACTTCACACTGGGTTCAGCTGACTTAGTGTTATGTAACCCTCCGTTTCATCAAGCGCAAGCCATCACTGATCACATTGCTTGGCAAATGTTTGTACAAGCCAAGCAGACGCTAAAACAAGGTGGTGAATTACGC
>NZ_PNCW01000396.1:0-227 GCF_005886985.1 Pseudoalteromonas sp. S3178
AAGTTGTTTCCTATAAGTTTTGCCTGCTTTTCTATGGTGTTGTGCTCGAAAAAAGCCTTGATAGGGAAGTTAATTGCAAAAGTTTCATTAATTCTGGCCACCAGCTTAGTTGCCAACAGTGAATGGCCGCCAAGCTCAAAGAAGCTATCGGTGATACCTACTTTTTCTAAACCCAACACCTGCTGCCAAATTTCACTCAGGCGTATTTCCGTCTCCGTCTGCGGAGC
>NZ_PNCW01000397.1:0-426 GCF_005886985.1 Pseudoalteromonas sp. S3178
GTTGAATACTAAGAACTTTATTATTTAACCTGAGGCTTAGATAAGCAGTCGATTAACTCATCGTTTCTCAGAACAGGTTATTTAGCTATACGCTGTAAGAATACCCAGCGCGTTCCCAGCAACAAATGTAAGCGCTTACAAATGGAGTTAAAAAAACACACGCAAAATGTAAGCGCTTTCACAAAAGTAAACTAAGTTAATTTATTCGTCAATATTAAATTGTCATAAGGTGAAAATCTGCATGCTATAAATACAGACTAAACAGATCAGTTGCACCTAATAAAACCGCAGCAGAAAAAGCTGTAAAGGGGCTTTACGTGTTTACGCAATCGTTACGTCAGGATAAATCATGCGCTTTCGCTTGGTTGACAATACCGTTAAACTCACTGAAATTATTGAACCTTAGGCTGAGAACAAAAAATTAGG
>NZ_PNCW01000398.1:0-261 GCF_005886985.1 Pseudoalteromonas sp. S3178
GTATTAAAAATACCAGTGTACCCCGCAAATGCAGTGTAGTTATTTATTTGGGTATCAGCTAAAACAGGTATGCTTGCAAGTGCAATGCTACCTGCAAGAATCGTATTTATTTTTGACATGTGCGCAGACCGATTTTTATTTTCAATTCTTGAATTAAATGTGGCAGAGCAAATTAACCAGCTCAGCCACCGTTATAAGTATTATGTAGACATCGTACAATGAAGTATAGAAAAACCCAACCTCGTAGCAGCGGGTTTACCC
>NZ_PNCW01000399.1:0-408 GCF_005886985.1 Pseudoalteromonas sp. S3178
TATTAAGTGCCAACCTTGAATCGAAGGCATATATTAAAACGCATGCCAAGAAAGGATACAGTTTGGAGTGCGAGGTACGTTGGCAAGCAAATATCACGACTCCAAAACTAACAAAGCGAAGTAAGCAATCAGCTAATGAAACACACGCACTTGCTGGGGGAAAAGAGCGGCAAAAAGGTAACAGATCTTGGCGCCATATTTTTGCTGGGGTTATGTTAACTCTTTTGTTTGGGGTAGGCATTGGCTTGAACAGTATGGGTTACTTCAATGGCTCTAAACCTTTTGAATTTGAGGTAAAAGAGCTACGCTCATTGACCGCAACAGATAATAAAGAATATGGTGGTGTGTATTCAGCGGATGGTCAATATGTCATATTTCAGCGTTACCCTGAAAAACTATGTCGCAGTA